>NZ_RIBZ01000299.1:0-40278 GCF_003721215.1 Streptomyces botrytidirepellens | reverse complement strand
GTCCGGGTACGTCTCGGCAGCGGGGCCGAGCGCGGCCAGCGCCGCGGCGACCAGCCGGTCACCCGCGTCCCCGACCACCGCCCACGCCGCGCCCTCGGTGGACACGGCGGCGTCCTGCGGCGTGGCCACCGCGCGCCAGGTCACCTCGTGGAGCGCGCCGTCGCGGTCGGGCCTGGCCGCGGCGAGCTGCTCGGCGCCGACCGGGCGCAGGACGAGCGAGTCGACGGTCAGGACCGGCGCCCCGGCGGAGTCCATGACCCGCAGCGCGACCGCGTCGGCCGCGAGGCGGGCGAGCCGGACCCGCAGGGCGCGTGCGCCGGTCGCGTGGAGGGTCACCCCGCTCCAGGAGAACGGCACCTGGAGCGTGCCGTCGTCGGAGTCCCCCGCGGCCAGGGCGAGCGGATGGAGCGCCGAGTCGAGCAGCCCGGGGTGGACGCCGTACGGGCCCGGGGCCGTGCCCGCGGGCAGGGTGACCTCGGCGTACAGAGCATCGTCACCGTCCCGCCAGGCGGCCTTGAGCCCCTGGAACAGCGGGCCGTAGCCGAAACCGGCGTCGGCGATCCGACGGTAGAACCCGTCGGTGGTGAGGGGTTCGGCGGAGGTCGGGGGCCAGGCCGCGTCGTCGGGCGCGCTGAGGGACTCCGTGGTGGCGCCGAGCGCGCCGGTGGCGTGGCAGGTCCAGTCGGTGCCCGGCGGGGCGTCCTCGGGCCGTGAGTGGACGGCGAAGGGCCGCCGCCCCGCGTCGTCCGCCGCCCGGACGAGGACCCGCAGCTGGAGGGCGCCGTGCTCGGGCAGGGCCAGGAAGACGTGGTGGGTGAGCTCCTCGACGCGAGCGCATCCCGCCCGCCTCGCGGCGTGCAGCAGCATGTCCACGAACGCCACGCCCGGCATGACGGGCGTGCCGAAGACGGCGTGGTCGGCCGCCCAGCCGGGGCTGGCGGCGTTCACCCGGCCGGTCAGGAGCAGGCCTCCCGGGTCGGGGAGTTCGGCCGCGGTGGTCAGGATCGGATGGCCGGTCGCCGTCATCCCCAGGCCGTCGGCGCCCAGGGTGGGCTTCGGCGTCTCCAGCCAGTAGCGCTCGCGCTGGAACGCGTACGTGGGCAGGTCGACGGCCGGGAGCGGGGTGTCGCCGAACAGGCGGGCCCAGTCGAGGGCGACGCCGTGGGTGTGCAGGCGGGCGAGGGCGCCCAGCAGCGCCTGCGACTCGTCGCGGTCGCGGTGGAGGGTGGGGACGAGGACGGCGCCGTCGGGGTCGGTGAGGCTGTGGCGGACCATGGCGGTGAGGACCCGGTCGGGCCCCAACTCCACGTAGTGGGTGGCGCCTTCGGCCTCAAGCCGGGTCACCGCGTCGGCGAACCGGACCGTCCCGCGCACATGCCGCACCCAGTACTCCGCGGTGGCCACGTCGCCGTCCGCCACCACCGGGATGCGTGGCTCGGCGTACGTCACCGTCTGGGCGACCCAGCGGAAGTCCTCCAGCATCGGGTCCATCAGCGGCGAGTGGAACGCGTGGGACACCGTCAGGCGGTTCGTCCTGCGCTCACCGAGCCGTTCGAGGACCGCGGTGACGGCGTCCTCGGCGCCCGAGAGCACCACGGAGGTGGGGCCGTTGACGGCGGCGAGATCCACCCGCTCGGTGAGATACGGCGCCACCTCGTCCTCGGTGGCCTCGACCGCCACCATCGCGCCCCCGGGCGGCAGCGACCCCATCAGCCGCCCCCGCGCGGTGACCAGCGCGGCGGCGTCATCCAGCGAGAACACCCCGGCGACGTGTGCGGCGGCCAGCTCGCCGATCGAGTGACCGGCGACGAAGTCGGGCCGTACGCCCCAGGACTCCAGCAGCCGGAACAGCGCCACCTCCACCGCGAAGATGGCGGGCTGGGTGAACTCCGTACGGTGCAGCGCCTCCTCGTCGCCCCACATCACCTCGCGCACCGCGGGGTCGAGGACGCCGCACACCTCGTCGAAGGCGCGCGCGAACACCGGGAACGCCTCGTACAGCCCCCGGCCCATGCCGAGGCGCTGACTGCCCTGTCCGGTGAACAGGAAGGCGGTCCTGCCGGGGCGGGCGGTGCCGCGCACCAGCGCGGGCGACGGCTCGCCGCGGGTGAGGGCGTCCAGGGCCTGGTCGAACGCCTCGCGGTCGGCCGCCACCACCGCGGCCCGGTGGGCGAAGTGGGCGCGCGTGGTGGCCAGGGAGCGGCCGATGGCGGCGGGCGGGAGGCCGGGGTGGTCGGCCAGGTGGCCGCGCAGCCGCCGGGCCTGGTCCCGCAGCGCCTGCTCGGACTTGGCGGAGAGCACCCACGGGAGCAGGGTGCCCTGGGGCGCGTCCTGCTGGTCCCCGGCGTCCTCGGTGTCCTCGGGCGTGGGCGGGGCTTCGAGGATGAGGTGGGCGTTGGTGCCGCTGATGCCGAACGAGGAGACGGCGGCGCGGCGGGGGCGGCCCTTCTCGGGCCAGGGCCGGGCCTCGGCGAGGAGCTGGATGTTCCCGGTGGTCCAGTCGATGTGCGGGCTGGGCTCGTCGACGTGGAGGGTTCGGGGCAGGGTGGCGTGGCGCATGGCCTGGATCATCTTGATGACGCCGCCGACACCCGCCGCGGCCTGCGCGTGGCCGATGTTGGACTTCAGCGAGCCCAGCCACAGCGGCTCCTCGCGTCCCTGGCCGTAGGTGGCGAGCAGGGCCTGCGCCTCGATGGGGTCGCCGAGCGTGGTGCCGGTGCCGTGGCCTTCGACGGCGTCGACCTGGTCGGGGGAGAGCCCGGCGGCGGCCAGCGCGGCGGTGATGACGCGCTGCTGCGACGGACCGTTCGGCGCGGTCAGGCCGTTGCTGGCGCCGTCCTGGTTGACCGCCGAGCCGCGGATGACGGCCAGGACGGTGTGCCCGTTGGCCCGGGCGTCGGAGAGTCGTTCGAGCAGGAGCATGCCCGCGCCCTCGGCCCAGATCGTGCCGTCGGCACCGGCCGCGAACGACTTGCACCGGCCGTCCGCGGCCAGTCCGCGCTGCTGCCCGAACTCCACGAACATGCCCGGGGTCGCCATGACCGTGACGCCGCCCGCCACCGCCAGCGAACAGTCCCCGACGCGCAGCGCCTGCACCGCCTGGTGCATCGCGACCAGCGACGACGAGCAGGCCGTGTCGATCGTCACCGCCGGGCCTTCGAGCCCGAAGGTGTAGGCGAGCCGTCCCGAGGCGACACTCGCGGTGTTGCCGGTGAGCAGATAGCCGCCCAGCCCGTCGTCACCCTCGTGCAGCCGCGGGCCGTACTCCTGGGACATCGCGCCCACGAACACCCCGGTGCCGCTGCCGTGCAGCGTGCCCGGATCGATCCCGGCGCGCTCGAACGCCTCCCAGGTGACCTGCAACAACACCCGCTGCTGCGGGTCCATCGCGGTGGCCTCGCGCGGGCTGATGCCGAAGAACTCCGCGTCGAACTCGGCGGCGTCCTCCAGGAACCCGCCGTGCCGGGTGTAGGTCTTGCCCCGCACACCGGGCTCGGGGTCGTACAGCGCGCCCAGGTCCCAGCCCCGGTCGGAGGGGAACCCCGAGATGGCGTCCACACCGCCGTCGACCAGCCGCCACAGCTCCTCGGGCGAACCGGCGCCACCGGGGTAGCGGCAGGCCATGCCGACGACCACGATCGGGTCGTCGGTGTCCACCGCCCGCGGTGGGGACGAAACGACGGGCAACGCGCCCTCGCCCTGGGCCAGTTCGCACAGCTGCCGCGCCAGCCGGGCCGGGCTCGGGTGGTCGAAGACGACGGTCTCCGGCAGCGTCAGCCCGGTGGCGTCCATCAGGTTCTGGCGCAGCTGGACCGCCATCGTGGAGTCCATGCCCAGCTCACGGAACGCCCGGTCGACCTCCACCGTGTCCGTGCTCAGGTGGCCGAGCACGATGGCCGTGCGCAGCCGCACCAGCTCCAGCGCCGTACGGCTCCGCTCGTCTTCCGGCAGCCCGGCGAGCCGCTCCGCCCACGTCGCCGTCCCGGAGTCCGCCGCGGCGGCCCGCGCGCGCTCGACCTCCGCATCGGGGACGGCCGTCCGCGCGGCGGACTCGAACGCGGTGGACACCTCCGGCCAGTAGCGCTCCCGCTGGAACGCGTACGTCGGCAGCGCCACGCGACGCGGCGCCCGCCCCGCGAAGACCGCGGACCAGTCCACGGACAGGCCGCGCACATGAAGCTCCGCCAGCGAGGTCAGCAGCGGCGGCCACGGCGCCTCGTTGCGCCGCAGCGACCCCACGACCAGCGCCTCCGGCAGCGTCTCCCGCAGCCCGAGCGTGAGCACGGGATGCGGGCTCGACTCCAGATACGTGCCGAACCCGGCCTCCGCCATGGCCCGGAGCGTGGCCTCGAAGAGGACTGGCTGACGGAGGTTGGCGTACCAGTACCCGGCGTCCAGCCCGGCGGTGTCGATGGCGCTTCCGGTGACCGTCGAATAGAACGCGATGTCACACGAACGCGGCGTCACCCCCGCGAGCTGCTCCAGCAACCGCTCCCGGATGGCCTCCATGTGCGGCGAGTGCGACGCGAAGTCCACGGCGGGGACGGCCTTCGCCCGGATCCCGTCCGCCTCGCAGCGGGCCAGGAGCGCGGCCACCTCCTCCGGGGCCCCGGCCACCACCGTGGTGCCGGGCCCGTTGACCGCGGCGATGCTCAGGCCCTCGCCGAAGGGGGCGATGTACGCGGCAACGTGGTCGGCCGGCAGCGGCACCGACGCCATGGCCCCGGTGCCCGCCAGCGTCATGATGGTCCGGCTGCGCAGTGCCACCACCCGGGCGGCGTCCTCCAGGCTGAGCGCTCCCGCGATGTGCGCCGCGGCCACCTCGCCCTGCGAATGCCCGACCACCGCGTCCGGCCGCACGCCCAGCGACTCCCACACCCGGGCCAGCGACACCATCACCGCGAACAGCACGGGCTGGACGACATCCGCGCGCGTCAGGGACGGCGCGCCGGACTCGGCGGTCAGCGTGTCCAGGAGCGACCAGTCGACGTACGGGGCGAGCGCCGCGTCGCACGCCTCGATCGACGCGCGGAACACCGCGGACGTACGCAGCAGCTCGCGCGCCATGCCCTCCCACTGCGAGCCCTGCCCCGGGAACACCAGCGCCACCTTGCCGTGGTCGCCCGTGACCCCCGTGACCAGCCCGGGCAGCTCGGCCCCGGTCCGCAACGCCTCCAGCTGCGCGTCGTGGTCGAGCCCGAGGGCCACGGCGCGGTGCTCGAAGTGGGTGCGGGTACGGGTGAGCGACCAGCCGATG
Organism: Streptomyces botrytidirepellens; assembly: GCF_003721215.1. Lineage (NCBI taxonomy): Bacteria > Bacillati > Actinomycetota > Actinomycetes > Kitasatosporales > Streptomycetaceae > Streptomyces > Streptomyces botrytidirepellens. The sequence goes on along the minus strand of NZ_RIBZ01000299.1, from coordinate 35,021 downwards.
TCGTACGCGTCCCCGGCCCCATCGCCCTCGGCAGCCCGCCGCTCCAGCAGCCGTCCGGCCTGGTCGCGCAGGGCCGCCTCGGTACGTCCGGACACCAGCCACGGCGCCAGCGGGACCACCGGCTCGTCGCTCTCCGAAGTGTCCGGCGCGCTCTCCTCGGGACCCTCGCCGAGCACGACGTGGCAGTTCGTCCCGCCCACGCCGAACGAACTCACCCCGGCCAGCAGCGGCGCATCCGGCCACGGGCCGCACGCGGTCTGAACGCGCAGGTTCAGCGCCTCGGGGTCGATGCGGGGGTGCGGCTTCTCGTAGTTCAGGCTCGCCGGGATCTCCCGGTGCCGGATGCTCAGCGCCGTCTTGATGAGCCCGACGATGCCCGCCGCGCCCTCCAGATGCCCCACGTTGGTCTTGGCCGAGCCGACGAGGACCGGCGAGCCCGCGGGCCGTGCGCTGCCGTACGCGGCGCCCACGCCCGCCGCCTCCAGCGGATCGCCCGTCGGCGTGCCCGTCCCGTGCAGCTCCACATAGCGCACCTGCGCCGGGTCCACCCCCGCGTCCTCGCACGCCTGCCGCGCCACCGCCGCCTGCGCCTCCGCGCTGGGCACGGTGAGCCCGTCCGTGGCGCCGTCGTTGTTGACGGCGCTGCCGAGGATGACCCCGTACACCGTGTCCCCGTCGCGCACCGCGTCCACCAGCGGCTTGAGTACGACGACCCCGCCGCCCTCACCGCGCACATAGCCGTTGGCCCGCGCGTCGAAGGTGAAGCAGCGCCCGTCCGGCGACAGCCCGCCGAACCGCCCGGCGACCTCGGCGCTCTCGGGCGCGAAGTTCAGCGCCACACCGCCCGCCAGCGCCAGGGTGCACTCGCCCTTGCGGAGGCTCTCCACCGCGAGGTGCACCGCCACCAGCGACGACGACTGCGCCGTGTCGACCGCCAGGCTCGGGCCGCGCAGACCCAGCGCGTACGAGACCCGGTTGGCGATGACACCGCGGTTCAGCCCGGGCAGCGAGTGCTGGGTGATCGCGCCGCCGCGCTGCGCCAGCGCCGCGTAGTCGGCGGCGATCGCCCCGACCATCACGCCGGTCGCGGTGGAGCGCAGCGTTTCCGGGACGATGCCCGCGTCCTCCAGCGCCTCCCAGGCCAGTTCGGCGAACAGCCGCTGCTGCGGGTCGATCGCCACCGCCTCGCGCGGGGAGATGCCGAAGAACGCCGCGTCGAACGCGTCCACCCGGTCGAGGAATCCGCCGTGGCGCAGCCCGGCCCGATGCCGTTCGTCCTCGTCCGGCAGCACCGCGTCCGGGTCCCAGCGGTCCGGTGGCACCTCGCTGATCGCACTGCGGCCCGCGCGGAGCAACTCCCAGAAGGCACCGGGGTCGGACGCCTGGGGGAGGCGGCACGACACGCCGGTGATTGCGATGGCATCAGTACCGTGAACAAGATCACTCGTCATGGTGGCGAGTGCCTCCCTCCTCGCGCGCTGTCGAAAACGCCGGGCTGGCGTTCGTCCTGAGGGTCGATCGTCGGCTCCGCCACCCGCCCCTAGCTACCCGTAGAGCCCCCTAGGAGGCCGTGTCCTGGGCGACGACGCACTGGGCGACGACGGACGCGGCGGAGCCGACAGCAGTCCGCCCGCCCCTCGGGAAAGGGGCGGGCGGACGACGGCCCCCGCTGCGGCACGGCGGAGGCATGACGGGAGGGGTCAGGCGGACTCGTAGCTGACGGCGTGCGCCCCCTGGAGCAGCTGTTCGCGGTTTCTGATGCCCATCTTGCGGTAGACGCGGGTCAGATGCTGCTCCACGGTGCTGACCGTGATGAACAGCCGGTCGGCGATCTCACGGTTGGCGTACCCCTGGGCGGCCAGCATGGCGACGCGCCGCTCGGATTCGCTCAGCCCGCCGAAGCCGCCCTGGTCCGTACGGTCACTCTCGCCGGATCCCGCGCCCCCGCGTGTGCCGATGCTCCGTGGCGTGGACGTCGGAAGCAACTCCTGGCACAGGGGTTCCGCCTGGCAGCTCTTGGCGAGCCGCCACGCCCGCCGCGCGGTCGGACGGGCCCGCTTGTCCCCCAACTGCTGGTACGCCCGGCTCAGGTCGGCCAGCACGGTGGCCGCCTCGTACCGTGCGCCACAGCTCTCCAGCAGGCGGAACGCGTCCCGCAGAACGGGGGGTTGCTGAGCGGTCGGCTGAACCAGGGCCAAGCCGTGCAGCGCCATCCCGCGCGACCGGGCGAGCCCCGTGTCCGGCCTCGCGAGCTGCTTCTCGACGAGCCGGGCCGCCCGCTCCCGGTCGCCCAGCCGCAGCCACGCCTCCGCCTCGCCCAGCCGCCAGGGCGCCACGGCGGGCGTGTCGACGTTCCAGCGCCGCATCAGGCTGCCGCACCCCTGGAAGTCCGACAGCGCCAGATACGTGTTGCCGGTGGCGAGGTGGTGGCGGCCGCGCGCGTACAGATAGTGCAGCCCCGCGCGGGTGAGGAACAGCTCCGGCGGCGGCTCCGGCGCCAGGTACCCGGCCGCCGCCTGGTGATCGCCCATCGCGGTGTGCGCCTCGACCAGTATGGCCAGCGCCAGCGCGCTGCTGACGTTCCACCGCGGCCCGGACAGCCGGGCGTACGCCGTCTCCGCCTGGCGCACGGCGTCGGCCAGCCGTCCGCGCCGCAGCGACACGAGCGCGCCGACGCAGGCGATCTGCGCCCGCCAGGCCGGGGCGTCATGGCGCCCCGCGTCGCCCGCCAGATGGTCGTGCCACTTGGCCGCGGCGTCGAGCCGATCCGCGTAGCACAGGGCGAGCAGCGCCTTCGGCAGGCTGCTGAGCTGCGAGGTCACCGCGTTCTGGCTGCTCTGGAACACCTGCTCGGCCAGGGCGATGGCGTACTCGTCGGCCCCCCGCTCCAACACCAGGGCCAGGGCGTGTCGGGCGCGCAGCTCCGAGTGGGACATGGCCGGGGCGGCGGTGTCCGGCAGCGGACGGCTCAGCCGGTCGAGCACACCGGGGACCTCCGAGGCCATGAGCATCCGCGTGCCGTGCAGCGCGGTCGCCATCTCCTCGTCGCCGTCGTTGAGATGGTCGATGGCCACCAGCGCCTCGTCGAAGCCGAGGTGGAACAGCATGCCCTCGGCGGCCCACAGCGCGTCGTTCCCCGTCAGCTTCCCCTCGACGATGGGGCCCTTGAGCGCCAGGAAGTGCGGGGCCGAGTCGGCGGGGCGCAACTGCCACTGACCGCAGGCGTACTGTGACTTCACCGCCAGCCGCTGCCCCTCGTCCACGCAGCATTCGCGGGCCAGCTCCAGACACCGGATGCCCCGGTGGACATCCCCCTCGTTCAGGGCCTGGCAGGCGGCGTCCCGCAGGACGTCCAGCACCCAGTCCTCGTGCAGCGGACCGGCGCCGAGCAGTTGCGCGGCGACCGGCTGGGGTGGCGCCCCGCTGTCGTACAGCAGGCGGGCGGCGCGGTACCGCAGCTCCGTCGCCTCGCCGTGGGGCATCTCGCCGAGGACCGCCTGCCGGACGCCCGCGTGCCGCAGCCGCGCGCCGTTCAGCACGCCGATGCCGGTGAGCAACCGGAGGTAGCGCTTCAGAAGTTCCGTGTCGATGCCGCTCAACCGGCTGAGCAGCAGCGGCGTGGCCGCCTCGTCCAGCAGTGCGACACACCGGGCGAGCAGGACCGCGCGCGGGCCGATGCGGTGCAGGTACGCGAGGACCGCCTGCTGGAAGACGGGCCCGATCGCCATCCCTCCGTCGGGGAGCGGCGCGGTCGCGTCACCCTCCGACGGGGCCGCTCCCGCCGTGGATTCGGGCGTGGCGCGCAGCCGGTGCTCCTCGATGAGCGCCTGGGCGAGCAGCGGATTGCCACCGCTCAGGGTGTGTATCTCGGTGATGAACCGGTCCGCGGGCGGGGTCGGTGACAGCTCCCTGACGCCCGCCCGCGAGAGCGGGCCCAGGTGGAAGCGGCGCACGCTCGTCCGGTAGAGGAGGTCGTGCAGGATGCGCGGCGGTTGCTCCTCGACGGAGACACCGCGCGTGAACACCAGCGCCAGAGGAAGCCGGTTGAGGCGCTGCGCCACGTAGCGCAGGCAGGAGAGGCTGGCCGTGTCGGTGTGCTGGATGTCGTCCACGGTGATCAGCAGCGGACGCCGGGCCGCCAGGTCGGCGATGACCTGGTACGTGTGGTGCGCGACGGCCAGGGAGTCGCCCTGGGCCACCGGCGGGACGGAACGCGCGTCGATCGCGTGGAAGAGCTGGGCGAGCGCGCTGTACGGGACGTCGCGCTCGTGCGGCGAACTCACCACACCGAGCACCGTGCTGCCCGCCGCGGTGGCCCGTTCCGCCAGAGCGTTGAGCACCGTGGTCTTGCCCATCGCCGTCGAACCGCTGACCGCGGCAATGGCCCCCCTGCCCCGCGCGGACTGCATCAGGAGATCGTCGAGCTGTTCCAGTAATTTTCTTCGTTCCACCAACACTGTTGAGCTTCCCCCTGTCGGCATCTTTGATCACGAAGCCGGTCCCGTTTTCCGGCACTCCGGGGAACGGAACGGACTCGTCAATGCTGGAAGTACGCGACCTTCATTCGGTCACTATCCGGGCGGTAGGATATTCGGCGCGACGCCGCTGAACACCCCTTGAAGGTATTCCTAGGGAAATCTTAGTGCCAGGATCCTGTGGTTTCCGGGAAGGAGGTCGGTCATGTCTTTGCGGAGCGATGAATTCCTTGTGTCCGATGCTCGGATCATGAAAAGGCCAAAGCCGTAGAGAAACAGGGTATTTTGTTGTAGACACCTGTCACGCACCGGGACCAGGGGACATGGTCCTGGGGGTCATGAACACGGCGAAGACCGCGGCGGTGACCGCCGCGGCCTCGGGTGACGGCTCGTCCGTCAGTCCTGGTACACCTTGTTGGTGCCGGGTCCACCGGAGAGCGTGTCCGTGCCCTTGCCGCCGTACAGGGTGTCGTTGCCGCTGTTGCCGTACATCGTGTCGTTGCCGTCCTCGCCGTACAGCGTGTCGTTGCCCTTGCCGCCGTATACGTAGTCGTTCTCGGCCCCGGCGCGCAGGATGTCGTCTCCGTCGTCGCCGTACAGGTTGTCGGCGTCGCCGGTTCCCGTGAGGGTGTCGTTCCCGGCGTCGCCGCGGCACTCGTACGAGCAGGCGCCGACGATGGTGTCATCGCCCTCGCCGCCCCGGACGCCCATGCCGTTGCCGCCGTCGATGCGGTCGTCGCCGTCCTCGCCCAGGAAATGGTTCTGCCCGGTTCCCTCGAGGACGTCGTCACCGGCGCCGCCGCGGAGCGCGGCGATCGTGCCCGCCTTGCCGTCGACCGTCGCGGTGTCGGCGCCGTCGCCCAGGAAGAGTTCGAAGGTGGTCGAGTCGTCCGAGCCCAGGGGCTCGGCGATGATGCACTGCACGACGGTGTGATCGGCATCCGAGGGGTACGTACAGGCGTCCCACTGCGCGGCCGACGCGTCGATGCCCATGCCGGACTGGTCGCGGAAGGTGATGAGGAAGTCGCCGCCGAACTGGGAGGGGTCGACGTCGATGTTCTCCGTGGAGACCGTCACCTTGTTCGTCTGTCCGGCGGCGGCCAGGTACGAGAGCACGCCGTCCTCGTGGGTGAGGGTGGCCTGGGTCGCCGCGGCCGCCGTGTCCGCGTGGGCGGCGGGCGCCCAGAGCGCGGCGCCGCCTAACGCGACGGCGAGCGCGGCGGTGGCGATGGCTGTGGAGGCGAGGATTCTGTGCTGAGCCATGCGGAGGTAACCCTTCGGGCAACTGGTGGATGATCACCCGCTTAGACGGGGCGTCGGCGGAGGGGGTTGTGCCGGAAATCCCTCGTCAGAGGCTCGGGGTGAACATGTCACCCAGCGGCTTCCCGGTGTTCTCCCGGAGAGCACCGAAAGGCAACCCCCGAAGCGGACGCCGGGCCGATCAGAGAAGGATCAGAGGCCGATCAGAGACCGATCAGAGATGGAGAAGCGCGGTCGCACGAGAACGCGACATACTGCTCGAAGCCGGTCAGGCCGCGCCAGGCGACGCCGACGGGCCGCGCAGACGCCCCCGTCCCACAGATGGAGACACGATGAGCATGACCACGAAGACGGACACGCAGTCGCCTGCGCCGCACATCGCCGACAGCCACGACCTGATCCGTGTGCACGGCGCGCGCGAGAACAACCTCAAGGACGTCAGCATCGAGATCCCGAAGCGCCGGCTGACGGTGTTCACCGGTGTCTCCGGCTCGGGCAAGAGCTCGCTGGTGTTCGACACGATCGCCGCCGAGTCCCAGCGGATGATCAACGAGACCTACAGCACCTTCGTCCAGGGGTTCATGCCGACGCTGGCCCGGCCCGAGGTCGACGTGCTCGACGGGCTGACGACCGCGATCATCGTCGACCAGCAGCGGATGGGGTCCGACCCCCGCTCCACGGTCGGCACCGCCACCGACGCCAACGCGATGCTGCGCATCCTCTTCAGCCGCCTCGGGCAGCCGCACATCGGTCCGCCCGGCGCGTTCGCCTTCAACGTCCCCTCGGTCCGGGCGAGCGGTGCGATCACGGTCGAACGCGGCAACACCAAGGCCGTGAAGGCGACCTTCAGCCGCACCGGCGGCATGTGCCCGCGCTGCGAGGGCCGGGGCTCGGTCTCCGACATCGACCTCACCCAGCTCTACGACGACTCCAAGTCGATCTCCGAGGGCGCGTTCACCATCCCCGGCTGGAAGTCGGACAACGTGTGGACCGTGGGGCTCTACGCCCAGTCGGGCTTCCTCGACCCGGACAAGCCGATCAGCAGGTTCACCAAGAAGGAGATGCACGCCTTCCTCTACGGCGAGCCGACCAAGGTGAAGGTCAACGGCGTCAACCTCACCTACGAGGGGCTGATCCCCAAGATCCAGAAGTCGTTCCTCTCCAAGGACCGGGAGGCGATGCAGCCGCACATCCGGGCGTTCGTGGACCGGGCGGTCACCTTCACCTCCTGCCCCGAGTGCGACGGCACCCGGCTGAGCGAGGGGGCCCGGTCCTCACGGATCGGCGGAATCAACATCGCCGACGCCTGCGCGATGCAGATCAGCGACCTGGCCGCATGGGTGCGCGAACTGACCGAGCCGTCGGTGGCGCCGCTGCTCACCGCGCTCCAGCACACCCTCGAATCGTTCGGGGAGATCGGCCTCGGCTATCTCTCGCTCGACCGGCCGTCGGGCACGCTGTCGGGCGGCGAGGCGCAGCGCGTCAAGATGATCCGCCACCTCGGCTCCTCGCTCACCGACGTCACGTACGTCTTCGACGAGCCCACCATCGGGCTGCACCCCCATGACATCCAGCGGATGAACAACCTGCTGCTGCGGCTGCGGGACAAGGGCAACACGGTGCTCGTCGTGGAGCACAAGCCGGAGACCATCGCGATCGCCGACCACGTGGTCGACCTCGGCCCCGGCGCCGGTACGGCAGGTGGCAGCGTCTGCTTCGAGGGCACCGTCGAGGGGCTGCGGACCGGTGGCACCATCACCGGCCGCCACTTCGACGACCGGGCCGCCCTCAAGAAGGCGGTACGGACGTCCACCGGCACGCTGCCGATCCGCGGCGCGACGGCGCACAACCTGCGCGACGTCGACGTCGACATCCCGCTCGGCGTGCTGGTCGCCGTCACCGGCGTGGCGGGCTCGGGCAAGAGCTCGCTCATGCACGGCTCGCTGGTGGGCAGCCGGGAGGCCGCCGAGGCGGGGGTGGTGGCGATCGACCAGGGCGCGATCCGCGGCTCCCGGCGCAGCAACCCGGCGACGTACACCGGGCTGCTCGAGCCGATCCGCAAGGCGTTCGCCAAGGTCAACGGCGTGAAGCCGGGGCTGTTCAGCGCCAACTCCGAGGGCGCCTGCCCCCAGTGCAACGGCGCCGGTGTCATCTTCACCGACCTGGCGATGATGGCCGGTGTCTCCACCACCTGCGAGGAGTGCGACGGGAAGCGGTTCCAGGCGTCGGTGCTGGACCACCGCCTCGGCGGCCGCGACATCAGCGAGGTGCTGGCGATGTCGGTGGCCGAGGCCGAGGAGTTCTTCGGCGCCGGTGAGGCGCGCACCCCGGCCGCGCACCGCATCCTCGGCCGCCTGGCCGACGTCGGGCTCGGCTACCTCAGCCTGGGCCAGCCGCTCACCACGCTGTCCGGCGGTGAGCGGCAGCGGCTCAAGCTGGCCACGCACATGGCCGAGAAGGGCGGCGTCTACGTCCTGGACGAGCCGACCACCGGGCTGCACCTCGCCGATGTCGAGCATCTGCTCGGCCTGCTCGACCGGCTCGTGGACTCCGGCAAGTCGGTCATCGTCATCGAGCACCACCAGGCGGTGATGGCGCATGCCGACTGGATCATCGACCTCGGCCCCGGCGCGGGCCACGACGGCGGCCGGATCGTCTTCGAGGGCACCCCCGCCGACCTCGTCGCCGCCCGCTCCACCCTCACCGGCGAGCACCTGGCGGCCTACGTCGGCGCCTGACGGCGAAAACGTCAGGAGAAGCGGGCGCGCAGTTCCGCTTCGAGGACTTCGAGCGTACGTCCCCGGGTCTCGGGGACGTACCGCTTCACGAACGCGAGGGAGAGGACTCCCGCGGCTACGAAGAGGAAGAAGGTGTTGGAGATCCCCAGCGCGGACACCAGCGAGGGGAAGACCAGGCCGATCGCGAAGTTGGTCAGCCACAGCACCACGGCCGCGATGCCCATCCCGAACCCGCGCATGCGCGTCGGGAAGATCTCGGAGAGCATCAGCCAGGTGACCGGCGATATCGCGCCCTGCTGGAAGGCCAGGAACGTCACCGTCATGGCCAGCACCGCGAAGGCGCGGACCGTGCCCTCCGGCAGGACGAGCGAGAACACGCCGATGAGCAGCAGGGCGCAGGTCGTGCCGAGCTGGCCGGTCATCAGCATGGGGCGGCGGTTGACCCGGCCCAGCAGCCAGATGCCGACGAAGGTGGCGAGGACCGAGATCACACCGTTGGCGATGTTCGCCGTGAGCGCGCTGTCCGAGGTGAAACCGGCGTCGGTGAGGATCTGCGTCCCGTAGTACATGATCGTGTTGACGCCGGTGATCTGCTGGACGATCGCGATGCCGAACCCCACGAACATCAGCTTGCGCATCCACGGGGTGGCCTTCATGTCCTGCCAGCCGCCGAGCTTCTGCTGCTCGTCCTTGACGGCGAGCGCCGACACCTCGCTCAGCTCGGCCTCGGCCCGGGGCCGGGACCTGACCTGCTTGAGCACCTCGAACGCCTCGTTGAAACGACCCTTGGAGGCCAGCCAGCGCGGGCTCTCCGGCATCACCAGCATGCCGAACCACAGCACCACGGCCGGGACGGTCGCGATGACCAGCATCCACCGCCAGACACCGCCGGACTCGCCGCCCACCCGCGCGATGACCGCGTTGGAGGTGAAGGCCAGCAACTGGCCACTGACGATCATGAGTTCATTGCGGGTGACCAGCGCGCCACGCCGCTCGGCGGGGGACACCTCCGCGAGGTACACCGGCACGGTCACCGAGGCGCCGCCCACCGCGAGACCGAGCGCGAACCGCGCCACGATCATGACCTCGGTGTTCGGCGCGAGCGTACAGCCGAGGGTGGCCAGGAAGAACACCACGGCCAGCAGCAGGATGTTGCGCCGCCGCCCCCGCGCGTCCGAGAGCCTGCCCCCGGTGACCGCGCCCAGCGCCGCGCCCAGCAGCAGCGAGCTGGTGACCATGCCCTCGGTGACGGGGGTCAGGCCCAGGTCGTCGGTCATATAGGGCAGGGCGCCGTTGATGACACCGGTGTCGTAGCCGAAGAGGAGCCCGCCGAAGGTGGCGATGATCGTGATGACTCTCAGCCGCCGGGTCACCGCCGACGGGGCGTCGTCGATGGGCGGGGCGGGGGCGGGGCGTGCTGCGTCGTCCCTGACGTCCATGGTCAGTCCTTTGCCGAACGGGGTGTGGCGTCCACCAGTCCGAGGTGACGGATGCGATGGGAAGGGTGGGCTGTCGCGCTCTACTAGCGCGCTCTAGTAGGAGTACGATGTCCCTTGTCCAAATGTCATGTCAATAGACGGTTGCCGGTTGCCGCAAGTTTTCGTGTGCGCCGACCGCGGTGAGGGGGAACAACCGGGAACGACATGGCACGCGGGGCGCGGGAGAGTGGGTTCACCAGTGGTTGGAACGGGCAAGCAGCGCCCCACGATGGCGGACGTGGCCGCGAAGGCACGGGTGTCCCGGGCCCTGGTCTCGATCGTCTTCCGCAACCAGCCGGGGGCGAGTCAGAAGACCCGGGAACGGGTGCTGCGCGTCGCCGACGAGATCGGCTACCGCCCCGACAATGCGGCCCGGCTCCTCGCCCGTGGCCGCAGCCGCACCCTCGGCGTGATGCTCACCGTGCACAACGCGTTCCACGCCGACCTCGTCACCGGCGTCTACCCCGAGGCCGAGGGGCTCGGCTACGACGTCCTGCTCGCCGCGACCGCTCCGGGCCGCGGCGAGTCCCATGCCGTCGAGTCCCTGATCAGCCACCGCTGCGAAGCGGTGATCCTGCTCGGCCCGGACGCGCCGACGGCCGACCTGGACGCGTTGGGGCGGCGCACGGTCGCCGTCTCGGTCGGCCGCCGCGTACCGGGTGCCGGGGTCGACAGCGTCCGCAGCTCGGAGGGCAAGGGGGTCCGCCAGGCCATGGATCACTTGGTGGAACTCGGCCACCGCCGCATCGTGCACATCGACGGCGGCCGGGGTCCGGGCTCGGCGGAGCGCCGCCGCGCCTACCGCGCCGCGATGCGCCGCCACGGGCTCGACTCCGCGATGCGGGTGATTCCTGGTGCCCATACGGAGGAGTCGGGCATCGCGGCGGGACACCTGTTCGTGGCCGAGCGGGACCGCGGGCACCTGCTGCCGACGGCGGTGTTCGCGGGCAACGACCGTTGCGCGATGGGCCTGTTGATGACGCTGGCACGGGCGGGCATCGACGTCCCCGGCGAGGTGTCGGTGGTCGGCTACGACGACAGCCATCTGTCGCATGTGATGCCGGTGGGGCTGACGACGGTCCGTCAGGACGCCGTGCGCATGGCCCGGTACGCGGTGCGGTTCGCGGTCGAGCGGCTGGAGGGCGGCGCGTCGGAGAAGCCACGGGAGGTGGTGCTGGACCCGAAGCTGGTGGTACGGGACACCAGCGCGCCACCCCGGCCGTAGTCCTGCTACCGCGCCGTCAGCGCGGTGACCAGGTCGTCCAGCCCGTCGAACCGCCCGTCGAAGACATCGGAGCCGGTCGGCGGATCCCCGACCGGTCGCCGGACGTAGGCGGTCCGCATGCCCGCCGCTTGGGCCCCGCGGAGGTCCCAGGCGTGGGCGGCCACCATCAGCACGCGCTCCGGCGGACATCCTGCGGCGTCGATGGCGAGCCGGTAGACCTCGGGCGCCGGTTTGTACGCCGAGACGGCTTCGGCGGACAGGGCTTGGTGCCAGCGCAGCCCGGCATGTGCGTTGAGCCGCGGCAGAGCGGTGCGGCCGGCGTTGGAGAGCCCGAACACGGGGAAGTGCCGCGCGAGCCGTTCGAGACCGGCGACGGAGTCGCCCCAGGCGGGCAGCCGTTGCCCCGCCGTGGCGAGCCGGGCGACGGTCGCCGGATCCGTGAGTCCGGCATGGTCGGCCACGTGTCCGGCGGCCTCGGCGTCGATGGTCTCGGTGTTGGCGTAGGCGCGGAGCCCCTGCGCGATGCGTTGCTGCTCGCGCTCGACGTGCTGCTGCCAGATGGTGAGCAGCGCGTCGACGGCGTCGTCGTCGGGCGCGTCGTCGGACGCGGGCAGCGCTTCGCGCAGGGCCGCGCGGAGCCCGCCGGGTTCGTCGACCAGTGTGCCGAGGACGTCGAAGACGACGACCTCGATGTCGCGGATCTCGGCCATGCGCCCTCCGGGGTGTGCTCCTGTGGTCGTGCCGGTGTCACCGGCCCAACGGGTGACGATCTTGTCATCGATCTCGTCACCGGTCAAGATGGTGACGTGGATGTCGCGTTTGTGAGCGGCGACCCGGCCCTCGATCTGGCAGGCACCGTGCGGTCGCGTCGAGAGGAGCCCGTCGACGTCCTGGTGGCGCCCGCGGACCTCGAACGGTGGGTGGCCCGATGCGGGGCGCCGCCTGACGGCGATATCCCTCCGAAGTACCGCAAAACTCCTTCACGCGGTCGGGCCGTGAGAGTGGCCCGGGGGCGGAAATACAAGATCGGCAGGGCCTACCGATTCCGGCTCCGGGTGGGCTACCTCTGAAGGGGCGGCCCCGTCTGGGCCGTTCCTCCCCTGATCCGCTCCGGAAGGAGTACCGCCATGGATGGCTGGTTCGTGGACGACCGTTGTGCGAACTGCGATGCGGCCCGCCAGCTCGCGCCCGGACTGATCGGCGAGCACGAAGGGAAGTCGCGGATCCTGCGGGAACCGAAGGACGTGGCGGAGGCACGGAGCCTCCACGCCGCCGTGTTCGCCTGCCCCACCCGCTCGATCCGCCCGGCGTCCGGGCGGCCGGACCCGGCGCTGGACCCCTTTCCGATGGCCCTGGACGAGGCCGTCATGATCTGTGGGCACAACTCCCCGCACACCGCCGGGGCCAACTCCTACCTGCTCCTCCGGCCGTCCGACACGGCCATGATGGTCGACACCCCTCGCTGGAGCCGTGAACTCGCCACGCGGTACGCGGAGTCGGGTCCGATCACCGATGTGCTGCTCACCCATCGCGACCACGCCGCACACGGCCGCCGCTACGCGGACCACTTCGGCGCCCGGCTGTGGATCCACGAGGGCGACCTCGACGCCGCACCGGACGCGGACCAGGTGATCCGGGGCATCGAGTCACGGGAGATCGCCGAGGGGGTCACGGCCCATCCGCTGCCCGGCCACACCCGGGGCAGTGTGCTCTACCTCGCCGACGGCCGGTACTGCTTCAGCGGCGACAGCTTCTACTGGTCGCGCACGACCGGTGATCTGGCCGTGGCGGACAGCGTGACCTGGTACTCCATCGAGGAACTGGCCCGCTCCCTGGACAGGGTGGCCGGGCGGCTGCGCTTCGAATGGGTTCTGCCGGGCCACGGTGACCGCCACCGCCTGACCGCCGATCAGATGCACCTGCGGCTGCGGGCGCTGGCAGAGCGCACCCGGCTGCTGCGGCCCCGTCCGGTCGACTTCACCGCCGTCCGCTGGTGAGGTGGCGGGGGTACGTCAGGAGAGCCCTCGGGGCCGGATCCTGGCGACCCCGGCGTAGGCCCACACCCGCTCCGGGTCGTAGCCCAGCCCGTCCTCCGGCCGTGGCGCGGGGCCGAGTTCGGGATGCCACTCCGGCAGCCGTACCACTCCGGGCTCCACCGGACGCGTTCCGTCGAACAGCCGGAGGACGTCCGCATGGCTCCGCAGCACCATGGGCGCGGCGACGTTGCGCTCGGCGTAGACGGCGGCCCCGGCGGAGGTGGTGGGGGAGTAGTCGCCGGTCGCGTGGGACATCGCCAGATAGCTGCCGTCCGGCAGGGCGTCGCAGTACGTGCGGATGAGGCCCGCGGGGTCCGCCTCGTCCGGGACGAAGTGCATGATGGCGGAGAGGATCAGCGCGATGGGCCGGTCCCAGTCGAAGACGCCCGCCGCGCGCGCCTCCCCGAGCACCGCGGCGGGCTGGTGCAGGTCCCCGTGCCGGTAGGCCACGCGGCCCGCCGGTCCGGACGTCAGCAGGGCACCGGCGTGGGCGAGGACGATGGGATCGTTGTCCATGTACAGCACCCGGCAGGTCGGATCCACCCGCTGGGCGACCTCGTGCAGATTGGGTGAGGTGGGCACCCCCGTGCCCAGGTCGAGGAACTGCCGCACCCCCGCCGTTTCCGCCAGGTACCGCACCGCACGGTGCATCCACGCCCGGTTCCCCCGTGTGCTGTCCCGCACCTGTGGCGTACGGCGTAACACCTCCTCGGCCGCCTCCGCGTCGACCGAGTAGTGGTCCTTGCCGCCGAGGTAGTAGTCGTACATACGGGCGGGGTGTGGCCGACCCGTGTTGATCTGCTCGGGCGTGAAGCCGAGTGTCTGCGGGGTCTGGCCATCGGCGGGCATCGGTGTTCTCCTCGAACCTCGAACGGGCAGGGGTGGACGTGCGGTCCTGCGTAGGTTATGCGGTCCGCGCCGATCCGAACGTCCGTTCCTGCCGTTCCGCGGGGAGTGGGGCAGACTTTCCGTCAAGGGGCGTGAGCCCGCTACGCGACTGGGAGGTCCCGACGTGGCCAGTAAGTTCACCGAGCTCGCGATCGACTGTGCCGATCCCCACGCTCTCGCCGGGTTCTGGTGCGCGGTCCTCGGCTACGAGGTGCAGGACGAGGAGGACGGAGTCGTCACCATCGGCTCCCCTGCGGTGCCCGAAGGCAGGGACCGCCGTGGCCCCGTGCCACCGACACTGACCTTCGCGCGCGTGCCCGAGGGCAAGACCGTCAAGAACAGGCTCCACATCGACGTCAACCCCACCGACAGGGAGCGGGACGAAGAGGTCCGCCGCCTGCTCGACCTGGGGGCTCGCCACGCCGATGTGGGCCAGACGGGCGAGGAAAGCTGGGTCACGCTTGCCGACCCGGAGGGGAACGAGTTCTGCGTCCTCGCGAGCCGCTGCTCTTGAGCGGTGCGTCCTGCCCCTGAGCGGTGGGTCTAGGTACGCGTACTCATGCGGGAGCGCTCCCATGTGAGCAGAGTTACGCGCATGACATCGACCGTGCCACCTCAGGGCTCAGCGGACCGGGGAATCCCGTGGGCCGTCGATCTGCTGCTCGCGGTGCTTCTGCTGGCGCTGGACGCCGCCGTGGCGTTCGCCGCCTTCTTCGCCGCGGGGCTCGCGGCATGGGGCGATGCCGCGGATGGCGAGGAGGTCAGCGTGGACATGGGCCCGGTCATCGGGTTGGGGGTCGTCACCGTCATCGCCGGTCTGATCGCGTTCGGGCTGATCCGGGGCGGGCGGCTCCCGCTCGCCGCGACGGTCCAGTGCCTGGCGACGCTGGCCCTGCTGGGGGCGACGCTCCTGTGGTGGTCCTCGGAGTACCGCGCCGCGCACCCCGACCCCGCGCCGGGTTCCGGCTACTCCGGCACGTACGGCCAGTGCCGCAGCGGGGGCGACAACTCGGAGTGTGCCCACAGCGGGGGCTGACGGGCCGACACCCCCGGGCTGACCTGGGGCTGCGCACAGTGAGACGATGCGCCCGCCGAATCGATGTTCTACTGAAACGGAGGGCGAATGCATAAACGTCGTGGAACCGTGACCCGTCGCTGGAAGGTGGCGGCGGTCGCGTCCACGGTGGCCGTGGCGATCGTGGTCCCGGTGGCGGTGGCTCAGGCGTCACCCGAACCACCGGAGGTCAGCGCCAAGGGCGCGTATCTGCTCGACACCGGTTCCGGCGAGGAACTGATGGCCAAGGGCGCCGACACCAAGCGTCCGATAGCGAGCACTACGAAGATCATGGCCGCGCTCGTGGTACTCGAGACCAAGAACGTGGATCTCGACAAGCGGGTCACCGTCAAGAAGGACTACCGGGACTACGTCACCACGTCGGAAGCCAGCACGGCGGACCTGCAAACCGGCGACAAGCTGACCGTCAATCAGCTGCTGTACGGGATGATGCTCCCGTCGGGCTGTGACGCGGCGATGGCGCTGGCCGACACGTTCGGCAGCGGCGACACCGTGGCCGAGCGCACCAAGTCGTTCGTCTCCAAGATGAACGCCAAGGCGGAGGACCTGGGGCTCACCAACACCCACTACGACTCCTTCGACGGTGTCTCGGCGAGCAGCGGGAACTACTCGACACCCCGTGAGGTGGCCGAGCTGACGCAGCGGGCGATGAAGAACGCCACCTTCCAGAAGGTCGTCAAGTCGGTGTCCACCGAGCAGGAGGCACCGGCGGCCAACGGCCGTACCCGGTACTACTCCTGGGACAACACCAACCGCCTCCTGGGCTCGTACCAGGGCGCGATCGGGGTCAAGACCGGGACCACCACCCCTGCCGGTCCCTGTCTGGTGTTCGCCGCCGAGCGTGACGGTCGCACGGTCGTGGGAGTCATCCTCAACGACGCCGCGGACCGCTACCCGGACGCGCAGAAGATGCTCGACTTCGCCTACGACGCCGACACCCAGGTGAAGTGGCGCAAGCTTCCCAAGGACGCTCAGCGGGACTGACCCGTAGGGCCCTTCGGGAGGAGAGCGCGGTGCCCCGGCCGGACAGTTTCCGGCCGGGGCACCGGTGCGTTCAGCCGGTCTGTCAGTCCTCGTCGCCGACCGTGTGGCCGAGCAGATGAAGTGGCGCGGCGCTCACCCCGGCCGCCTCGACCGCATCCCAGTAGGCGTGTGCGTGGGAGGCGTCGACCAGCCCGTGGACCAGCGGCAGGCCGGGCACGGCGGTGTGCAGCAGGGATTCGAGCCGGCAGGAGGCGACCGTACCCGGCAGCCAGGACCGTTCCGCATAGCCGGAGGCGGCGGCCGGTGGCAGGTCGTCGGCGATGTGCCGCTCGGTGTCGCCGACCGCGAGCAGCCCGCCCCCGACCGTCAGCACATCGCGCCGCCCGCGCATCCGGTCGAGGGCGCGTGCGGTGTCGAAGCAGTGCGGGAACGAGTCGTCGACCACGACGGTCCCGGCGCGCAACCGGTCGACGTCGAGGACGGCCGTACTGCCACTGACGGCCGTGACGATCAGATCGGCCTCGTACACCACATCGGGCAGCCCCGGGGCGGACTCGGCCGTCTCCACCGACCCGGCCAGCCCGTTGCCGCGCAGCTCCGCGCCGAGCGTGCGCAGACGGGGCGCGCTGCCCGCGACGTCGCACAGCACCAGGCGGGCGGGTGGGCGCGGGGCGACGCCGAGGAGCAGATGGAGGGACGAGGTGCCGATCGAGCCGAGCCCGACCATGGCGACGGTGAGGTCCGCGAGGTCGTGTCCCGCCGCCGCGAGCGCGGCATGGACGGTCTTGACCACGGACACGGCGGTGGCCGCGTGGCCGGTGGTCACCGTCGTCGCCCCGCTGGTGGCGCGTACCACCTCGAATCCGTAGCCGGTGTGCGCGGGGATCATCCCGGCCAGCGAGACGCAGCGCGCGCCGAGGGAGGCGGCGTGGGCGACGGCGCGGGCGGTGTGTCCGGTGAGCCCGTTCCCCGGGGCCAGTTCGTCGGCGAACAGCGGCAGCGATACGAACGCGGAGCGGCCCAGCGGTGTGCTGATCTCCTCCAGCAGACGGGGCCCGCCGTCCGGGAACAGCAGGGCCCGCAGGTGTTCACGGGGCAGCTCCTGGGCCGGTACCCCGGCGAGCGCCGCCAGGTGTCCGGGCGCCGGGAGATAGCCGACGAGCGCGGCGTCTGTACGAGCGGAAGGCACGGTACGGC
This sequence comes from Streptomyces botrytidirepellens, assembly GCF_003721215.1. NCBI lineage: Bacteria > Bacillati > Actinomycetota > Actinomycetes > Kitasatosporales > Streptomycetaceae > Streptomyces > Streptomyces botrytidirepellens. The sequence continues at coordinate 17,665 of NZ_RIBZ01000299.1, read as the reverse complement.
GCGGGCGCGGTGCCACGGCCCCCGTCAGCTCGTCCCGCAGGGTACGGGCGAACGCCTCCGTGGCCGCCGCGTCGAGGGCGGCGGCCGAGGCGCGCACGGTGACGCGCAGACCGTCCCCGACCGGCCGGACGGCCAGGAACACATCGGTGCCCACCGGAGGCGGGGCGAGTTCCGTGTCGTGGTGATCCCAGTCGAGGGTCAGGGACCCGCCGGTGGACGGGCCCAGGGCGGAGAAGTCGAGGTAGCTGAAGAGGAACTGCGTGGCCCGCGGCAGGCCGTGGCCGTCGGACGGCTCGCCACTGGTGGCGTAGGTGCGTGTGGCGGTGGCGTCCTCGGCGACGCGGCGCAGATCGTCGCGGAACGAGGTGGGCGTGGTGTGGTGGCCCTCTTCCGCGACCGCCGGGCGCAGCGGTACGGCGGCGGCCAGCGGGCCGAACAGTCGGCTGATGTCGGCGAGCGCGTGGTCGCGTCCGGTGACCGCGAGCCCGAGGACGAGGTCCCGTTGGCCGGTGAGATCGGCCAGGGCCCGGTAGTAGGCCGTCAGGACGGGGGCGTACGGCGTGGCGCGGACGNCCCGGTAGTAGGCCGTCAGGACGGGGGCGTACGGCGTGGCGCGGACGGCGGTGGCGAGATGGCGCAGCCCCGCCGTCACCTCGGCGTCGAGGGTGAAGCCCGCCGATCTGAACTCCGCCTGCGCCGTGTCGCCGCGCCGCAGGTCGGGCCGCTCGTACGGAGCGTCGTGGCGGGCGCGCCAGGCGGTGGCCGCCGGGTCCGGGGCGGACTGCCCGAGCAGGGCGACGTAATCGCGGAACGTGCTGCGCAGTGGCGGCAGTTCGGGCTGCTCGCCGCGGGCGATCCGGTCGTAGACGGTGAGCAACTCCCGGCCGAACAGGGCCGCGCTGTAGCCGTCACCGATGAGGTGGTGGGCGTGGACGACGAGCGTGTGCTCGTCGGGGGCGAGGGTCAGCACCCGCAGGCGCAGCAGCGGCCAGGCCCACGGTTCGAACCGGCGACGGCGTTCGTCGGCGACCCGTTCATCGAGCAGTTCCGGCGACGCCAGTGTCTCGAAGTCCACCGGGAGCCGCAGCGCGGGCGGCAGTTCCTGCTGCACCGGCGGACGGGCACCCGCGGGGAAGACGGTGCGCAGCATGGGGTGGCGGACCACGAGCGCGTCGACGGCGCGCTGAAACACCTCGGCCCGCAGCGGGCCGCGCAGCCGCAGTCGGGCGAGCCACGCCGAGCCGGACCCGGGCGCGATGGCCTCCGCGACCAGGAACCCGCGCTGGGTGGGGGTGAGGGGGTACGGCGTGATGTCCGCCCCGGCAGAGGAGGCGGGGGCCTGCTGCCCGCCGGCGGCCTCGTCGATGGCAGTGGCCAGCGCGGAGAGCGTGCTGTGTTCGTAGATGACCGTCGGCCTGGGCAGGGTGGTGTCCCCGTCGTGTGTCTTCTCCAGCCGGGCGAACACCTCCAGGACGAGGATGGAGTCGCCTCCGAGCGCGAAGAAGTCGTCCTCGCGGCCGACCCGCGCCACGCCCAGCACCTCGGACCAGATGTGGGCCAGGGTGCGTTCGGTCGGGGTGGCGGGCGGGGCTTCGGCTGTCGCCGCCGTGGTGTCCGTGTCGGGGGCCGATGCGTCGAGTCGGCGGCGGTCCACCTTGCCGTTGCCGGTGATGGGCAGCGCATCGACGTACTGGAAACGGGCCGGGAGCATGTAGTCCGGCAGTGTGCCGCGCAGATGGTCGCGGAGCCGTGCCGGTTCGGGCCGAGGCCCGCCCGGCAGGGGTTCCACGAAGGCGGTCAGGCGGCCCTGCTGATGCAGTACGGCGGCCTGTGCGACGCCGGGGTGGGTGTGCAGCACCGCCTCGATCTCGCCCGGTTCGACCCGGTGGCCGCGGATCTTCACCTGGTCGTCGAGGCGGCCGAGGAACTCCAGTACGCCATCGGGCCGCCTGCTCACCCGGTCACCACTGCGGTACCAGCGCCTTCCCTCGCGCTCGGTGAACGCCGCCGCTGTCCGCTCGGGGTCCCCGAGATAGCCCGGCGTCAGCCCCGTGCCGCCGATGAGCAGTTCACCGGGTTCGCCCGGGGCGCAGCGGTGTCCGTCCTCGGCCACCACCGCCACCTCGGTACCGGAGATGGGGCGCCCGATCGGCAGCCGGCGCACCTCGTCGCCGGGGCGGGTGTCGATGAGGTGGCAGGTGGCGTTGATGGTGGTCTCGGTGGGCCCGTACAGGTTCGCGATGCGGTGGCCGGGCCCGAACAGGTCGTACCAGCGGCGGACATGCGCGGCGGGCAGCGCCTCACCGCCGACGTGGATCCAGCGCAGCGCCGAGAGGTCGGGCCGCGGCGCACCACGCCGCACCCGGGTCTCGGCGGCGGTGAGCAGCCGTTCCCAGAGCGTCGGCACCGAACTCCACACGGTGATCCGGTCCCGTACGACCCGGTCCAGCAGCGCCTCGGGGTCGCGGACGAGGTTCCGCGGCAGGGTGTGCACGGTGGCGCCGACCAGCAGCGGTGCCAGCAGCTGGCGTACGGACGCGTCGAAGCACACGGACGCGGTCTGGGCGAGTCGGTCGCCCGCCCGGTAGCCGAAGGTGTCCACGGCCCAGTCCAGGTAGTTCACCATCGCCCGGTGAGTGATGGGTACGGCCTTGGGGCGGCCGGTGGAGCCCGAGGTGAAGATGGTGTAGGCGATCGCGTCGGGATCGTCGGGGTTGTCGGGGTTGTCGGGTGCGGGGACGGGGGCCGGATCGGGGGAGGGGGACGGATCGTCGAGGGCGACGGCGGTCACCTCGTCGAACGCGTCGGCCATGGCGCGGGTGGCGGCGTGGCACACCACGGTCCGGGCCGTGGTGCGGTGGAGCTGGTCGGCCAGGCGCGCGGCGGGGTGGGTGGCGTCCAGTGGCACCCACCCGGCCCCGGCCCGCAGGATGCCGACGACTCCGACGACGGTGTCGGCGCCCGGCTCGGTGAGCAGGCCGACCAGATCGCCGGGACCGACGCCACGGGTGCGCAGTCGGGCGGCCAGGGTGGCGGACGCGCGGTCGAGTGCCGCGTAGGTCAGGGTGGCTTCGCCGGTGTCCACCGCGACTTGGTCGGCGGCCGTCCGGAAGCGTGCGCACAGGCGGGCGACGATTCCGCCGCGCCCGGTCCCGGGGGTGGATGTGGTGAGTTCGGTGAGTTCCGCGAGGTGTTCGCGGGCCAGGCGCTCCACGGTGGCCGGGCTGAACAGCCGGGCCGGGACGTTCCAGGCGAAGTGCAGGGCCCCCTCGCTCTCCCAGCACAGCAGCCCCAGGCGCGTGGCGGCGGAGGCGGTGCGCGCCGCGGCCGGGCGTACGGTGACCGGACAGTCGGGGTCCGCGGTGACGGGGAAGCGGGCGAAGCTGAACCCCGCCGGGGAGGGCGTGCGCGGCCGGGACCCGGCGGCGGGCAGCAGCCGGGCGATGTCGAGGCCGGTGAGTCGCGCGTGCCGCTCGGCGTCCAGCCAGATGTCGCGCAGCCGCTGCGCCAGGGCGGGCACCGGCTCGTCCGGGTCGACGGTGGCCAGGAGCGGCAGCGTGTCGGCGAGCGGGCCGACCAGCCGGTCGAGCCCGGCGAGCCGCAGCTCACGACGGGCGCGGGCGACGTTGACCGCGATGGCCCGCTGCCCGCTCCACCGCGCCAGACAGCGCGCGTACGCGGCCAGCAGCAGGTGGAACAGCGAGACGCCGTGGGCGGCGGCGCAGCCGCGCAGCGCGGCGGTGAGGTCGGGGTCGGTGGCCACCTGGTGTGCGGTGAGTGGCGCGGCGGGGGGCGCGTCGGGGTCGCCGTCCCAGGGCAGGTCCAGGGGCTGTGTGCGGTCGGCGAGCTGGTCGTGCCAGTACCGGCGGTCCTCGGTGGCCTCCGGGGAGGAGCGTTCCGCTTCGACGGCGGTGGCGTATTCGGCGAAACCGGCCTGGAGCGGGGGCAGTTCGGGGGAACGGCCGTGCGCGAGCGCCGTGTACACCGACCACAGCTCCTCGCCGAGGACGTTGACGCTGAATCCGTCCGCGGCGGCGTGATGCAGGACGAGCAGGAGATGGGCCAGGTCCGCGCGCTCGCGCACCAGCACGGCACGTACCGGTGCCTCGGTGGCCAGGTCGAAGGGCCGGTTGCACAACGCCTCCTCCAGGTCGGCCGGCGGGCCGCCGTCGGCGTCGCGGACCTCGTACCAGGGCGGTGTGGTGTGCGGGTCGGACGGCGTCACGCGCTGCGTGGGCGCCGTACCGCCGGGGTCGATCCTGATGCGCAGCATCGGGTGGCGGTCGGCGAGGAGCGCGAGCGCCCGGCCGAGCAGTTCGGCGTCCACGGCGCCGCTGACGGTCTGGCGTACGTACGCGTACGCTGCGACCTCGGGGTGCAGCCTGTCGCCCGTGTGGAAGGCCAGCTGTACGGGGGTGAGGGGCAGCGGGGCACCGGCGGCGAAGGCGTCGTGTGTGCGGTCGTCGGCGGGGCCCGGCGGGTGCGTGGGCGGCTGTGTGTCTCCGTGACCGGTGGACAGCTGGGCGGCCAGCTCGCGGATCGTCCGGTACTCGAAGAACAGGGTCGGCGGCAGGGCCCGCCCCAACTCCGCCTCCAGCCGCCGGACGAGATCCACGGCGGAGAGCGAGTCCAGCCCCATGGTGAGGAACGGTTCGTCGTCGGCGACATCGGCGGGCGCCCGGTGCAGGGCCTCGGCGAGGAGGTGGCGAAGGGTGTCGGTGATGGCGGGTGGGGTGGTGTCGGCCTCGGATGTGGCGGGTCCCTCCGCGGCTGTCGTCGGCGCGGGCGTGCTGTCGCTCCTGGGCACGCCGGTCCCGGACGCGGCAATGGCCGACCGTTCGGCGGCCGACGTAGTGGGGGCCGCGACGGCCGGAGCCGACCCAGCGGTGGCCGACGTGCCGACAGGCGATGTGACCGTCGCCGACGCACGGGGCGCCGATCCCACCCCCAGCTCGGCCACGACCAGATGGGCGGCATCGATACCGCAGGCCGTGTGCAGCGCCGCCAGCCCTGCGTCCGTGGCCAGCGGCGCGGGGCCCCGGGCCGCCAGGGCGGCGGTCCGGGGCGACTCACCGGCGGCCATCCCCGTCTCGGCGAACGCGGCGAAGTTCAGCGATTGCCACGGTCGCCCGGCGGCCCGTTCGGCGGCGGCGAACGCGTCGAGGAAGGCGTTGGCCGCGGCGTAGTCACCGAGCGCACCGGCCAGTCCGGGCAGCACAGCCGCGACCGACGAGAACGCCACGCACACCGCCGGGCGGTGGCCGTGCCGCCACAGGGCCCGGGACAGCAGCTGGCTCCCGCGCACCTTGGCGGCCATGACCTCGGCCATCTCCCCCTGCGACCTGGTCCGCAGCGTGCCGGGGCGCACCACCCCCGCCGCGTGGAACACCCCGTCCAGCGGTGGCAGATCGACCATCAGGGCCTCGACATCGGCCTCGACCGACACATCCGCCACGCGATACTCCGCGGTGGCGCCGAGCGCGCCGAGTTCGGCCAGCAGGCGGTCCGCCGGGCGGGCCGAACGGCCCACCAGCACCAGGGTCGGTCGGCCGCGCCCGGCCAGGTCACGCGCGAGCGCGGCGCCGATCCCGCCCGTACCGCCGGTGATCAGGTAGGTGCCGTCGGGCGGCAGGGGCGACGAGGGCGGGGGCCCGGTCGTCACCGGGGCGAGCGTACGGACCAGACGGCGGCCCGCCCGCCACGCCACCGCGCCGCCGTCTCCCGGCGCGTGCGGCCCGAGCACCTCCCGCTCCAGCGCGTCGAGCCGGACGTCCAGGGAGTCGTACGAGGACAGGTCGACGCTGTACGCGGTGAGGCCCGGGAACTCCTCCGGGAGCGCGAGCGTCAGGCCGGTCAGCAGCGCCTGGGCGGGGCGAAGCCGTTCGGTGGCGGCGCCGGTGGCGTGCACATCCTCGGTGACCGCCACCAGACGGGCGCCGTCCTGGCTCATCGGGGTGGACAGGTCCCGCAGCGTGGTCAGTACGGCCCGCGTCGCGCAGTCGAGGTCCGCCACCGCCGCGCCGTCGGCCGCCGCCGGTCCGGCGAGCAGCACGGTGGTCGGCGCGGCTGGCTCGGTGGCGGCGGTGTCCCCGCCCCGCTGCACCGCGATACCGCGCCGCTCCAGCCGCCGGGCCAGCGCGCGGGCCAGCTCGGAGTCGGGCCCGGCCAGCCGGACGGTGTGCGGGGCGTCCGTCGTGTCCCTTTCGGCCGCCGGGGGTGCGTCACCCCAGGCGAGTCGGTGCAGCAGCGGTGCCGCCACGGGCTCGGGCCCCACTGGCTCGGGCCAGTATCGACGGCGCTGGAACGGATACGTCGGCACCGCGACGCGGGCCCGCCCCGCGCCCAGCGCAGCATGGTCCAGCTCCACGCCGCGTGTCCACAACCGCCCCAGGGCCGTCAGCAGCGCCTGCGCGGCGTCGCCGCCCGCGCCAGGGGCGGCCAGCGCCAACGCCTCCGGCGCCGGGTCCTCGCCGCCGCGTCCAGCGGCGACCGAGTGGACCGGTCCCGGCAGGGTGGCGCCGGGGCCCAGCTCCACGAAGGTGTCGTACCCGTCGTCCAACAGGCGCTCCACGGCGGAGCCGAACCGCACGGGCCGCAGGGCGTGTTCGCGCCAGTGTGCCGGGTCCAGGGACGGCTGCCACCGGGCCGTCAGCGTGCTCAGCAGGGGCACCGACGGCGAACGGGGATCCAGGGTGGCGGCGGCCTCGGCGGCGAGCGGGTCGGCCACCGGGAGCATCGCGGGGGAGTGGAAACCGTGGGACACCGAGAGGGTACGGGCCGGAATTCCCTCGGTGGCCAGCCGCGCCACGGCCCGGTCCACGGCGTCCGGTGCGCCGGAAATCACCGTCTGGTCAGGGGCGTTGACCGCGGCGACGCACAGCGCACCCGCCGATTCGTCCAGCACCCCCACGAGGGCGTCCGCTCCGCAGCGTACGGCGGCCATGGAGCCCGGGGCGGCCAGGTCGCGCATCAGACGGCCCCGCTCGGCGGCGAACCGCACCGCCTCGGCCAGGGTGAGCGCCCCGGCCACGCAGGCTGCGGTGATCTCGCCGACGCTGTGCCCCGCCACCGCGTCCGGGCTCACACCCCAGGCGCGCAACTGCCGGGCGAGCGCCACGCCGTACGCGACGAGCAGTGGTTGCGCGACCTCCGTACGGGCCAGATCGGCGGGCGTGGCATCCAGGTCCAGGCACCACTGGGCCAGGGTGCGCCCGCACACCGGGCCGATGAGCGCGGACGCCTCGTCCAGCGCGTGGCGGAACGCGGGCGCGGAACGGTACAGGGCGCGGCCCGCCCCCGGCCGGACGGTGCCCTGGCCGGGCAGCAGGAACACCAGCCGGGGCCGGGCGCGGCCCACCCCGGGGGCGGGGTGGGCCGCGAGGCGTTCGGCCAGGTCGCCCCGGGACACCACCGCCAGGCGGTGGCGGCCGTGGTCGCGGGCGGTGTTGACGGTGGCGCACACATCGCCCTCGTCGAGGCCCGGGTGTTCGCGCAGATGGGCCGCGAGGTCGCGGGCCGCGACAGTCAGGGCGTCGGCGCTGTGCGCCGAGAGGGTCAGCAGATGCGGGCCGTCGCCCGCACGCTCACGCGAAGTGTCGTGCTCACGCGGTGGCGCCTCCTCGAGGATCGCGTGGGCGTTGGTGCCGCCGAACCCGAACGCGTTGATGCCCGCCACCAGCGGGCCTGGGGCCGTCCACGCGCGGTGTTCGCCGACCACCGCGAAACCCTCCGCGTCACGGTCCGCCGTGGACGCGTCGTGATGCAAGGACGCGGGCAACTCCCGGTGGCCCAGGGCCAGGATCACCTTGATCAGGCTCGGCATGGCGGCGGCGTTGAGCAGATGACCGACGTTGCTCTTCACCGAGCCCAGCAGACGCGGCCGCCCGTCGGTGCGCGGGCCGAACGCCTGGCGCAGGGAGCGCAGTTCGACGGGGTCGCCGAGGGCCGTGCCGGTGCCGTGTGCCTCGACGTAGGACACGCTGTCGGGGTCGACACCCGCGTCCCGGTACGCCTGGACGATGATCTCCCGCTGGGTGAGCGCGTTGGGGGCCAGAAGACTCAGCGAGCGCCCGTCGTTGTTCACGGCTGTGCCCCGCAGCACGGCCAGGACCGGGTCGTCCGCGCGGAGCGCGTCGTCCAGCCGGGCGAGCACGATCGCCGCGCCGCCCTCACCGGGGACGAACCCGTCGGCCGCGGCGCTGAAGGCGCGGCAGCGCCCGGTCGGCGACAACACTCCCGCCTGCTCCAACAGCCGGTGGCCGGTCGAGGTCAGCGCGAGGTTGACCCCGCCGACGACGGCGAGATCGCACTCGCCGGACTGGAGACTGCGCCGCGCCAGGTGCAGCGCGACCAGCGCCGAGGAGCAGGCGGTGTCGACGGCGAGGGCCGGACCGGTCAGGTCCAGGCTCTGCGCCACCCGGGCAGCGACGAGGTTGGGAAGGTTGCCGGTCAACGCGGCGGGCGGCAGCCCGCCCTCCGGGCCGAACGCCCGCTCCAGCACCTCGCGGTAGCCGCTCTCCCCGGTCGCCGCGAACACGCCGACGCGGCGGCCCGCCCGTCGCGCGCCCGCGTAACCGGCGCGCTCCAGGGCCTCGTGGGCCAATTCCAGAAAGATCCGGCCCTGCGGATCGGTCGCGGTCGCCTCCTGTGCGTCGATGCCGAAGTACGCGGCGTCGAAACCGGCCGGATCGGCCAGAAAGGCGCCCCACCGGGCGGTGTCCCCGGGCCGGGTGCCCCACCGGGTGGCCGGTACGGGACCGACGGCGTCGTGGCCGGCCACGAGCCGTTCCCAGAAGGCGTCCGGGGTGTCGGCCCCGGGAAACCGGCAGGCCATGGAGACAACGGCGACCGCCCCCGGATCGCCTGTGGCAGGGCGGGGACGAGCGGACTCCGGCCGTTCACCGCTCCGGGCTGCCACCAGGTACTCGGTGAGCGCGGCGACCGTGTCACGGTCGCGCAGCACACCTGGAGGTACGGAGACACCGAAGGTGTCCTCCAGCGCGGCGAGCACCTCCATCGCCTTCAGCGACGAACCGCCGATGGCCAGGAACCGGTCATGCGCCCCGATGGCGCCCACGGGCCGCCCCAACACCCGAGCCCAAACCCCCGCGACAATCCCGGCCACCTCCTCCCACGACGGGACCGCCCCCGCGCCCCCGGCGGTGCCGCTTGCCTCGGCGCGCCCCTCCTCCGGAGGGGCCACCGCACCGGCGGGCGCGGGCGTGGCGACGCACCACCGCGCCTCCACCGTCGCGTACGCCCCCGCCTCGTACCGCTCGCGCATCGTGCGGCGGCGTAGCTTGCCGCTCGTCGTCCGGGCGAACGCGCCCGGTGGCAGGGGCAGTACGCGTACGTCGTCGTGGGCCAGGGCCTGGCGTACCCGGGCCGTCACCTGGGCGAGTACGGGGGCCGCTTCCCTCGGCGGTCGGGGCCACCGTACGAAGACGACCACCCGCTCCGTGCCGTCGACCGGGTCGGTGGAGCCGACCACCGCGGCCAGCGGGGTCGGCAGGCCGGGAGTGGCGGCGGCTACTTCTTCCAGGTCCGGGGCGTGGAAGGTGCGGCCGTTCACGAACACCACGTCCTTGTCGCGGCCGGTCACGCACAACCGGCCGTCGGCCAGGAAGCCCAGGTCGCCGGTGCGCAGCCAGCCGTCGGCGAAGGTGGCGGCGGTGGTGTCTCGGGCCCCGTGGTAGCCGCGTGCCACCTGGGGGCCGCGCACCTGGACGTGGCCGACCCGCCGGTCGCCCAGGGGGCGGCCCGCGTCGTCCGCGATGCGCACCTCGCAGCCCGGCACCGGCAGGCCGACGTCCATCAACTCCACCGCGTCCGGGCCCGGGGCGGTGTCCACCGCGCGGCCCCGGCTGAGGGCCGTGCGGTCCAGTACGCGGGGCGCCGCCACCTCGCCGAGGGGCGGGAAGGTGACCGCCAAGGTGGCCTCGGCCAGGCCGTAGACCGGTTGCGGGGCCCGGGCGTCAAGCCCGGAGAACCGGGCCTTGGCCACGAACCGCTGCCACACCGCCCGGGCGATCGGCTCGGCGCCCACCAGCATCAACCGCACGGCGGACAGGTCGAGTCGGCGGTACACCTCGTCGGGGATCCGCCGTGCGGCCAGCGCGAGGGCGAAGTTGGCCGCGGACAGGACCGTGGCCCGGTGCCGGGCCGCCGTCTCCAGCCACAGCGCGGGCCGTTTGGCGAACGACAGCGGCTCCAGCCGCACCTGCTTGGCGCGGGCGGCGAGCGGGGCCAGATGGGTGCCGATGAGCCCCATGTCGTGGAAGTACGGCATCCAGCTCGCCACCACATCGCCGGAGGTGAGGGCCGCGGCGGTACGGATCTGCGCCAGGTTGGCCAGGACGCAGGCGTGGGTCAGCTCCACGCCCTTGGGCGCGCCGGTGCTGCCCGACGAGAACTGGAGGAAGGCCACGTCACCGGGGGCGGCCTCCGGCAGGAGGCCGGGCGGGCGCCCCTGCCGCAGCGTCTCCAGCCGCAACGGCCGTACGCCGGAGGGGAGTTCGGTCAGCAGGGAAGCGGTGGTCCCGTCGACGGTCACCGGTGGGCGGCCGAGCAGTTCCCACACCGGCAGCACCCGCCCCGCATGGGCCGCCAGTGGCACCGGGACGAGTCCCGCCGCCAGCGCGCCCCAGAACATCGCCTGGAAGTCGTCACCGCGGTCGGCGAGCACGGGGACACAACTGCCGGGGGCCACACCGGCCGCGCGATAGCCCCCGGCCACGCGCAGCGCGTCGTCCCGCAACTGCGCGTACGTGACGGTCCGCTCGCCACCGTCTCCCCGCACATGCACCAGCACCTGGTCGGGAGCCACCTCGGCGGCGTCCAGCAAGACGCGCAGGAGCGTGGTCTCGCCATTCGGTCCGGACATCAAGGCTCTCCTCGTTCGCTCGCTTCCACCCTGAGGGAGGGGCGAAGGGGAGCACCAGGTTCCGGCCATGGACGACCGATCGGAGAGCTACGACGGCGTCGCGGCCGCGTCCGTCCGGGACGCTGCGGGCGCCACCGGCTCGCCGCCCCGCTCCTCCGGCAGCTTCAGCAGCAGCGTCAGCACGAAGGCCACCAGGTACAGGGCGAGGAAGACGAGCGTGACCCCTCCCGCGCCGACGAGGGGGAAGAACAGGCTGGCGAGCGCCGGGCCGACGAAGGCCGCGCCGCCCGCGCCCAGGTTGAGCAGGGCCATCGAACCGCCCTTGTTCTCCGGGGCCATCGACGGGATGAGCGCCGAGATGGGCACGAATCCCGCGAGGGTCGCCCCGTAGAACATGCCCGCGAGCACCGCGACCCAGAAGTAGTCCGGGCCGAGCCACACCGGTACGAAGTACAGCGTCGTGACGCTGATCGCGCAGCCCAGGGCGCCGAAACCGGCGATGGTCGTGCGCCAGCCGATGCGGTCGGAGAGGACACCGAAGATGAGGTTGAAGAAGATGTTCGTGCCGTAGATGATCGCCAGCAGCTGGAGCCACTTGTCCTCGCCGAAACCGATGTCGTCGGAGAAGATCCGCGGCAGGTACACCAGCATGCCGAACTCGGGGGCCGTGTTGATGACCCGGACCAGGCAGCCCACCAGGACGCGCGGATGGGTCCAGATGATGGAGACGGAGTTGAGCAGGCTCTGCCCGGTGGTGACCTCCGGCGGCGCCATCCGGTCACCACCGGGCCTCCGCCGCGCGCCGACCAGGGCGATGGCGCCGCCGAGGAGGATGAGGCCGAGCGCGGACCACAGCGTGCCGAGGCGGCCGAACCAGGGGATGGTCAGGCTCGACCACAGCGAGCCGAGGGTGGGCAGGCCGCCCGTGAAGGCGAAGTAGAACCAGCCGACCGCGGTGCCGAGCCGGGCCTTGGGCGCCGTGTTGGTGATCCATACGAGGAAGCCGAACGCGAAGAGCGGGTAGCCGAAGCCCCGGATGCCGTAGAAGACCAGCATCAGCGGGTAGTTCTCGGTGCCCAGCGCGAAGAGCAGATACGCGGCGTCGAAGACGGCCCAGATCACCAGGCCGATCCACATCACCCGGCGCGGCCCCCACACCTGGCAGAGCGCACCGGAGAACCAGGACGCCAGCATGACGGCGATGCCGTACACCGTGATGACGTACCCGGCCCGTACGTCCGTCGCGGCGCCGTGGTCGGCCATGTACGGGGCGATGAAGCCGGATTCGACACCATCGCCGATCATGAACAACAGCACGCCCACATAGCCCAGGACCAAGGCTTTCGGCATCGCTACCTCCACTCTGAGGTGTGTCTGTGGTGTCTCTGAGGTGTGACGGAGTACGACCGCAGATACTCAAGCGCGCCGAGAGAAATATCAAGAGTCTTGGTAAAAATAACGAGCCGCGTTGTTAATTATCCCGCCTCGACCACCCGCACATCGGTCAGCTCCCGCATCTCCCGCAGCAGCTCCTCGTCCACCGGCCCGGTCAGCAGCACATGGTCGAAGGAGTCCACGCTCTCCAGCCGGTGCAGCGCCCGGCGGCCCACCTTGCTGTGGTCCATGAGCAGCACGCTCGTCGCGCCCGCCTGCCGGGCCGCCCGCTTGATGCTGACGATCTCCTGCTCCTGGTGGAACGTCATGCCAGCGGTCATCCCGGAGGTGGACAGCACGGTCAGATCGACGGAGACGCCGCTGATCATGTCGATGGCCGGCAGCCCGATCCACGAGTCATGGGTGCGCGAGTACTCGCCGCCCACGCAGATCAGCCGGATGCCCTCGGCGCCCCTCAGCTCCTCCGTGATCAGACGGTAGTTGGTCACCACGGTCAGCGGCCCCACCTCGGGCAACAGCCGCGCCAGGGCCAGCGCCGTGGTCGAGTCGTCCAGCATCACCGACATGCCCGGGGCCACGAACGACAGCGCGGCGCGGGCCAGCGCCTGCTTCTCGTCGGCGTGCGAGTGCAGCCGGAAGTCCGAACTGGACTCGAAGACCATCGAGGGCTGCGCGGAGACACCGCCGTGGTACTTGCGCAGGATGCCGCGGTCCGCCAGCTCGGCGATGTCCCGGTGGACCGTCATCAGGCTGACGCCGGTCAGCTCGGCGAGCTCGGCCACGGTGGCGTCCCCCCGGGCCAGGACGTGGTCGACGATCAGTTGGTGTCGCTGTTGGCGCGCACCGCGCGAAGACGGGAGAGTCATGGCTCCATCCTGCCGTGTCGATTTCTCACATGTAACCAGTGACAAGTCACACGGAGACTGTTAATTTCGCTGTGACGCAACGACTCAATCATCAGCCAGGGGATCAGGGGTACGCATGGCCGACGCAGTGGTCTTCGACATGGACGGCGTCCTGGTGGAGAGCGAGCATCTGTGGGAGGAGCTGTGGACCGCGTACGCCGCGGGACACGGCCGTTCCTGGGGCCCGGACCAGACCCGTGACGTGCAGGGGATGAGCGCCCCCGAGTGGGCCGCCTACCTCACCCGGTTCTGCGGGGCGGGCGATCCCGCGGAAACCACCGAACGGACCGTGGTCGACGGCATGGTCCAGGCGCTGGCCGACGGGCGCATCGAGCTGCTGCCCGGAGCCCGCGAGATGATCACCGCCACCGCCGAGCGCGGACCCGTCGCGCTCGCCTCGTCCGCGCCGCGCCGGGTCATCGACGCCGTCCTCGTCCACCACGGGGTCGACCACCACTTCAAGGCGACCGTCTCCAGCGCCGAAGTTCCGCGCGGAAAGCCGAGCCCGGACGTCTACCTCGCCGCCGCGAGCGCACTCGGCGTGGCCCCGGAGCGTTGTCTCGCGGTCGAGGACTCCAGCAACGGACTGCGCGCCGCCGCGGCCGCCGGGATGACCGTCGTGGCCATCCCCAATCCGCAGTACCCACCCGCCGAGGACGCCCTCGCGGCCGCCGCCTTCCGCTCCCCGGACCATGGCGCCGTACGCGACTTCCTGCTCAGCAGGCTCGATGCGCGAGACGCCCGGCCCGACAACCGGCCCGAGCCCCGAGGGGAGTGACCGACATGACCACGGTCCTGGTAGCAGGCGACGACTTCATCGCCCCCGACCTCTTCTCCGCCGCGCTCGGCGAGGCCCTGCCCTCGGCCGGGCTGACCTTCCGCACGCTGCGCACCCGCTGGCCGAACGAGCCCTTCGGCCCGGTCGGCGCCGACGCCCACGGAAACGGCGGCGTCAAGGAGGCCAGCGGCACCGAGGACCAGGTGCTGGAGGCGCTCGGTGACGCGAGCGTCGCCCTCACCCAGATGGCCCCCTTCACCGCCCGTGTCATCCGCGAGGCGCCCCGGCTGAAGTTCATCGGCGTGGCCCGCGGCGGCCCCGTCAACGTGGACGTGGCCGCCGCCACCGCCGCCGGGATCCCCGTCACCTTCACCCCCGGGCGCAACGCGGCCGCGGCCGCCGAATTCGCCGTCGGCCTGATCCTCGCCGCCCTGCGCCGCATCACCTTCGCCGACGCGGCCCTCAAGGACGGCGTGTGGCGCGGCGACTACTACGCCTACGAGAACGCCGGCCTCGAACTCGACGGCGCCACCGTCGGCCTCGTCGGCTACGGGGCCATCGGCGCGATCGTCGCCCGCGTGCTGCGCGCCTTCGGCGCCCACGTCCTCGTGTCCGACCCGTACGCGGACAAGGCCCGGGCACAGGCCGACGGCGTCGAACTCACCACCCTGGACGACCTGTTGCGGCGCAGCTCGGTGGTGAGCCTGCACGCCCGGGTCACCCCCGAGACGCGGCATCTGCTCAACGCCGACAACCTCGCCCTGCTGCCCGAGGGTGCCGTCCTCGTCAACTCGGCCCGCGGCGACCTGCTCGACTACGCCCCGCTGCCCGGCCTGCTGGAGTCCGGCCGCCTCGGCGCGCTCGCCCTCGACGTCTACGACGTCGAACCGCCCCCGGCCGACTGGCCGCTGCACCGCGCGCCCAACGTCATCACCACGCCGCATCTGGCGGGCGCCACCCGGCAGACCGCCGACCGGGCCGCCATGATCACTGCCGCCGAGGCCGCCCGATTCCTGCGCGGCGACCCGCTGCGGCACGTCGCCAACCCGGAGGTGCTGACCGGAGGCCGATCATGATCGTCGGAGTGGACATCGGTACGTCGGTCACCAAGGCCCAGCTGATCTCCCGCGACGGCCGCACCACCCCCGCCCACGAGGCCCGCAGCACCGTCTACACCCTGCCCGGACAGCGCGTCGAACAGGACCTGGACGACGTCGTGGGCACCGTGGAGACCGTCGTACGGGCGGCCCTCGCCGACACCGCGGAGATGGACGGCGAACCGGTCGAGGCCCTCGCCCTCACCGGGCAGGGCGACGGCCTGTGGCTGCGCGACGCCACCGGCGCCCCCGTCGGCCGCGCGCTGTCCTGGATGGACGGCCGGGCCGCGGACCGGCTCGACCGGTGGACCGCCGACGGCACCCTGCGCGCCCTGCACGAGCGCACCGGCGTCGGCCTGTTCCCCGGCTCCGCCGCACCTCTGCTGGCCCATCTCGCCGAACACGAGCCGGAGCGGCTGGAGGCGGCCCACGTCGCCGGGTACTGCGTGGACGCCGTCGTCCAGCGGCTGACCGGCGCCGTGACCGTCGACGCCTCCGACGCGTCGCAGCCGTTCCTCGACGTCGCCACCCGTACGTACGACGAGACCGCGCTCGACCTGTGCGGACTGTCCGGCCACCGACGGCTGCTGCCGGACCCGGCGCCGCCCGGCACCCTGCACCGGCTGCTGCCCGACGCCGCCCGGCGGCTCGGCCTGCCCGCCGGACTGCCGGTCTCCGCCGGTCCGTTCGACATCCCCGCCTGCGCCTTCGGCTCGGGAGTCGCCGAACCCGGCGAGGGCAACCTCATCATCGGCACCACCCTCGCCGCCCAGATCCTCGACAGCGAGCCGCGCCCGGCCGCCACCGACGAACCGGCCGGAATGGTCCTGGCCACCCCGTACGAGGGCCGGTTCCTGCGCGTCATGCCCGCCATGATCGGCACCGCGGGCCTGGACTGGCTGCTGAAACTGCTCGACGTGAAGATCGAGGCGCTGGACGCGCTGCTCGTCCAGTCCCCGCCCGGCGCCTCCGGCGTCACCGCACTGCCGTTCCTGTCCGCCAGCGGCGAGCGCGCCCCGTTCGTCGACGCGCGGGCCCGCGGCCGGTTCGACGGACTCTCCCCGCTGGCCGGGCGCGCCGACCTGGTGCGGGCGCTGTGCGAGGCCGTCGCCTACTCGGCCCGGCACTGCATGGACACCCTCGGCGTCTGCGGCTCCATCACCGCGTGCGGCGGCGGCGCGCGCTCCGGGGAATGGGCGCGCATCTTCGCCGGAGTCCTCGGCCGTGACCTGGACGTCTGCGACGACGCCGTGGGCATCCGCGGCGCCGCCCAGACCGCCTGGCACTCCCTGGGCACGCCCGTCGACGCCGCCGCCCGGCGCGCCCCGCGCCGCACCGTGCCCGCCGAGCGCGGGCTGATCGACCACTACGCCGAGGGCTACGCCGACTACCGCCTCGCCCTCGATGCCGCACGCGACGGCTGGAGCACACGATGACCAGGCTCTTCAACGACCCCGCCCGGTTCACCGACGACATGATCACCGGGTTCGCCGCCGCCCACCCCGAGCACGTACGGGCCGTGCCCGGCGGGGTGGTGCGCGCCCGCCCCACCCCCGCGGGCAAGGTGGCCGTCCTCACCGGCGGCGGCTCCGGCCACTACCCCGCCTTCTGCGGTGTCGTCGGCCCCGGATTCGCCGACGGTTCCGTCATCGGCGACGTGTTCACCTCCCCGTCGGCCGCCCGCGCCCGCTCGGTCGCCGAGGCGGCGGAGGCGGGCGGCGGCGTCCTCTTCCTCTTCGGCAACTACGCCGGTGACGTGATGAACTTCGGCCTCGCGGCACGCCAGCTCACGGGCGACGGCATACCCGCCCGCTGCTTCGCCGTCACCGACGACATCGCCTCCGCACCCGCCGACCAGACGGCGCGGCGCCGGGGCATCGCGGGCGGCTTCGTCGTCTTCAAGACCGCGTCGGCCGCGGCCGAGGAGGGCGCCCCGCTGGAGGACGTCGTCCGCGTCGCCGAGCACACCAACGCCCGTACCCGCACCCTCGGCGTGGCCTTCGACGGCTGCACCCTGCCGGGCGGCGAAGCACCCCTGTTCACCGTCCCCGAGGGCCGTCTCGGGCTCGGGCTCGGCATCCACGGCGAGCCGGGCGTGAGCGAGGACGCCCTGGGCACGGCGGAGGAGCTGGCCCGCGCCCTGGTGACCGGGCTGCTGGCCGACCGGCCCGCCGACGCGGGCGACGGCGGGCGCGTCGCTGTCGTCCTCAACGGCCTCGGCGCCACCAAGTACGAGGAGCTGTACGTGCTGTGGGGCGCCGTGGCCCGGCTGCTGGACGACGCCGGGCTCACCCCCGTACGCCCCGAGGTCGGCGAACTCGTCACCAGCCTCGACATGGCGGGCTGCTCCCTCACCCTGACCTGGCTGGACGACGAGCTGGAACGGCTGTGGCGCGCCCCCGCCGACACCCCGGCCTTCCGCCGCGGCGCCCTGCCCGAACTCCCGGCGGAGACCGCAGCCGTACGGCCCGCCGCGGCCCCGCGCCGCCGGGACCGGTCCGCCGTCACCGCGTCCGGCGCGGCCGTCGAGGTCGCGGAGGTGGCCGTCCACGCCCTGCGCGCCGCCCGCGACGTACTGCACCGGGACGCGGAGGCGCTGGGGCGGCTG
>NZ_RIBZ01000295.1:0-16864 GCF_003721215.1 Streptomyces botrytidirepellens | reverse complement strand
GCTTCCGCCGTCGGACCGGCTGCCGGACGCCGGGCAGGACACGGTCGGCAACGGCGCGGTCGCGGCGTCCGCGGCGTCCGGGGGCGCGCCGGAGGTGACCCCGCGGCCCGGCCCGGACGCGGATCCGAAGTTCGCTGCGCTGAAGAAGGACGTACGGCACAAGAAGCGCTCGGTGGCGGCCTCGCACCCGCCTCCGCGGGCGGAGGCGACGGCGGCGCAGGACGCGGCGCTGCCGCCCAAGGACGACGAAGAGGCGCAGGGCAAGACGGCCAACGCCGAGAAAATGAACGAGGCCGAGCCGAAGGGGTTCGACAAGGAAGCGTTCATCAGGGCGGTCGAGAAGGCGATCGCGGAGAAGGCGCCGAAGAACCTCGACGAGGCGGACAAGTTCGCCGACTCCGGCAAGCCCGACGAGGTGCGGGCGGAGGTGCAGGGCCAGGTCGGTCAGGGCAAGTCGGACTCGGCCGAGCAGATCTCCACGACGACCGCGGCGCCGCCGGACACCTCGGCGGCGGTGCCGAAGAAGGTCGTCCCGCTGGCCGCCGACCGGCCGCCGGGTACGCCGGGGACGCCGGATCCGGCGAACGCCGTGCCGGACACGCTGCCGCCGTCGGCCACCGACATGTCCGCGGGGCCCGCCCAGGTCGACCAGCACATGGCGGACGCGCAGGTCACCGAGGCGCAGCTGAAGAAGTCCAACGAGCCCACGTTCGGCAAGGCACTGGGCGAGAAGAAGGCCGCCGAACGGCATTCCGCGGCGACCCCGGGACGGTTGCGCAAGCACGAGGCGGGCGAGCTGCGCGCGTCCACCGCGCGAGCGAAGCGGCTCGGGGCCGCGGCCATGGGCGCGATGGGCGCCCAGCGGGTGCGCACCGGGCAGCAGGTCGGCGCGGGCAAGTCCGGCGCCAAGAGCCGGGACGAGGACAAGCGGGCCCAGGTCACGGCGGTCCTGCAAGGCGTCTTCGACACGATGAAGAAGGACGTCGAGTCCATCCTCGACGGCCTCGACAAGCTGGTCGACGACCAGTTCGGCAGGGGTGAGAAGGCGGCCCGGGACGACTTCACAGCCGAGCACAAGCGGAAGATGGAGGAGTACAAGGGCCGCCGGTACTCGGGGGCCACGGGCAAACTGCGCTGGGTGCGGGACCTGTTCGCGGGGCTGCCCGCGGAAGCCGACAAGATCTTCGACGAGGCCCGCGCCAACTACGTCCGCCGCATGCGGCAGGTGATCTCCGATGTCGCGGACACCATCGGCACGGAGCTGAACCGGGCGAAGCGGCGCATCGCCGACGGCCGCACCGAGATGCAGGCCGCGGTGCGCAAGCTCCCGGCGGACCTGCGGTCCATCGGCCGGGAGGCGGCCGCGGAGTTCACCGACAAGTTCGACGAACTCACCCAATCCGTGGACGACAAGGGCACCCAGCTCGTCGACACCCTGGCTACCAAGTACACCGAGGCGCTGAAGTCGGTCGACGACGAGATCGCCGCAGAGAAGGAGAAGAACAAGGGCCTCGTGGACAAGGCCGTGAGCGCGGTCAAGGCCGTCATCGACACCATCCTGGAGCTGAAGCGGCTGCTGCTGTCGGTGCTCGCCAAGGCCGCGCAGGCGGTCATGCTGATCCTCAAGGACCCGATCGGCTTCCTGCGCAATCTGGTCTCGGCCGTCGGCGCCGGGCTCAAGCAGTTCCTGGCGAACATCGGCCGGCATCTGCAACAGGGCATCCTGTCGTGGCTGCTGGGCAAGACGGCCGAGGCGGGCATCGAGGTGCCGTCGAAGTTCGACGCCCAGGGTGTCCTGAAGATGCTCGCCTCCGTGCTCGGGCTGACCTGGCAGTCGATCCGCGCCCGGATCGTCCGCAAGGTCCCCACGATGGAACCGGCGGTCACAGCGGCCGAAACCGCGGTGCCGCTGGTCTCGGAGGTCCGCAAGCGGGGCGTCGCGGGGATGTGGGACGACCTCAAGACGCGCGTGGGGGACCTCAAGAAGGACCTGCTCGACAAGGTCATCGCGTATGTGACGCCCACGATCATCCAGGCCGGAATCATGTGGGTGCTCTCGCTGCTCAACCCCGCGTCCGCGTTCGTCCGGGCGGTGAAGCTGATCATCGACTTCGTGCGCTTCATCGTCACCCAGGCGCGCCAGATCTTCGAGTTCGTCAACGCCGTACTGGATGCGATCATCGCCATCGCCAGGGGCGGCAGCGGCGGCGTACCGGGCCTGATCGAACGCGCCCTGGCCCGGTCCATCCCGGTCCTGCTGGGCGTGTTGGCCGCGGTCCTGGGCGTGGGCGGCATCGCCTCCCGGGTGAAGCAGATCGTCCAGGCGATGTCCAAGCCGGTGAACCGGGCGGTGGACTGGGTGATCGACAAGATCGTCGGCCTGGTGAAGAAGCTCTGGGCCAAGATCAAGCTGAAGTTCGACAAGCCGAAACCCAAACCCAAGGCGAAGGACAAGAAGCGGCCGGGCAGGCCGCGCCGGCGGAAGCGTCCGGACCAGCGGCGCAGGCCCCGCAAGGACGACCGGCGCAGGCCGAAGCGCAGACGCGGCCCGAAGAAGAAGCGGCCGGACAAGAAGCGGCAGGACAAGCGGACCGAGGCGGACAAGAAGCGGGCCCTCGACGCCGCCGTGCGGGACGCGACGCGACTGCTGGGCGATGAGTCGGCGACGGTCAAGTCCGTACGGCGCGGGCTCCCGGCCATCAAGCGGCGGCACCGCCTCACACGGATCCGGCTCACAAAGGTGACCGGGGACAAGTACCGCATCAAGGTGGCCATCAACCCGGAGGCGGAGACCCCGGTCGAGGACCTGGGGGACAAGTTCCCGTACAAGATCGGCCCGGCCGAGGGCAATTTCAAGATCAGGAAGCATGGGAAGGTGGTCGACCAGCTCAACCCGATCAAGAACATCCCCATGGCGGGGAGCGACCCGAGGACCGGCTTCGTCGTCAACATGGCGGCCGTCCCGGGCGAGGTGAAGAAGAACCCGGGCATGGCCGCCCGCTACCTCCACGACGCCTGGAAGAGCCCCGAGACCAAGCACTTCGGGCCGGTGAGCACCGCCGTCGTGATCGGCGTCAACACCTTCGAGCACCTCGACCAGAAGAACGACAGCAAGGTCCTCAACGAGGCCATCGACGCCGTCAAGCGGCCGCTCAAGCTCATCATGGCCGTGTTCGGCTTCATCTGGACGCCCAAGTGGCTCCACACCGACGGCCGTGACGTCCCCATGGCGGAGGTACGCAAGAAGTACCGGGAACTGACGAACGACGAGAAGCGGGTGGCCGAGAAGCAGGAGAAGGGACTGCGCGACAAGGGCGCGCTCCCCTACGGCCTCTTCCGCGAGGAGGTGACGAACTCCTCGTACACCGGCAAGGCGACGGCCATCCTGTCGCACGCCAACGACCAGGTCCACATCCTCGGCCAGGACGCCGACACCGGGGTCGCGGTGTCCGAGACGACGGGGGTCCTCGCCGCGTACAAGCGGATCCTGGACGCGATGGAGAGCCATCCGCAGATCACGATCGGCGGCTACCGCTTCAAGGGCTTCAACTGGAGCCCGGAGGGCGACCAGCGCCCCAAGCAGCTCACGCTGCTCGCCAACGAGCTGGACCGGGCCATCCGGGTCGTCATCGGCAAGAAGTTCCCGCAGATGCTCTACCCGACCGAGCCGAACATGCTGATCAAGGCGTGGGACCGGCACCGGCCGGACGGCCTCTTCCAGAACAGCCGGCTGGGCGCGCTGCGCCGCATCCAGGGCGGGCTGTACGGAGTCGGCAGCGCGGAGGGGCGCACCCTGCGGATCCGGTACCGGGAGGTCTTCGGCGAGGAGCTGCCCGTCGCCTACGTCCCCGAGGCGTCCACCACCACGAGTCCGGAGCCGGGAGACCGGGACCGCGGACTGACCGTGGAGCCGTCGGACGTCCAGCTGGCCGCCCGGGGCAGGATGCGGGCCAAGGGCGGTGCGCAGGAGGCCATCCGCGTCGCGCACCGGATGTACGCGCTCATCATCCAGGCGCAGTCCTACACCAGCGCCCACACCCTCTCCCGGGAGTACTTCCACGCCAACCCCGGGATGTCCAAGAGGCTGCGGTTCACGTTGCGGGACACCGTCTTCGTCCATGTGGAGAACGTCGCGATGCTCATGGCCGACAACCCCAGGCTGACCGCCGAGAGCCCGAGCATCCAGGCGGAGCTTCAGCGGCTGGCGGAAGCCGTCGACCGGCTCGTCCGCGGCGCGGGCGGCGACGAGGGGCGCAAACGGGCCGTGCAGCGGGCCCGCGATCTGACCTCGGACATCATCAAGGCGATGACCGCGCCCGAGCTGCACACCTACTGGGAGAGTGTCAGTACGGCCCTCGACGAGGCCATGAGGGACGCACCGGAGAGCGGAGGAGAGGCGCAGTGAACCCGGAGTCCGTCGACCGGCTGCGGGAGGCGGCGTCGCGCGACGACTACGCCTCGATGGCGCGCCTGGCGCGGGCGCTGTACGACAGCGGGCTGGGGCCGCGCGAGGTGCTGCGCGAGGCTTACGGCGCCGACTTCCCCGAGGAGGTCTTCGTCATCGTCGGCGCCGGGCTGTCCTCCCTGGACCTGCTGGCCTACTTCGCCAATCAGCCCTGGCAGCTGGCCGTCCCGCCCGAACAGGGCGGCCCCGCCGACGTGCCCGGCCCGCTGGACGACACCGAACGGCTGGTCCTGGCCCTGGACCCCGGATTGCTGCCGCTGGTGCAGATTCCCGCGGCCACGCCCGCCGGGGACGACCACATCGTGTGCTACCGGACCGAGGAACTGCGGGCGGGCCGCCCCACGGCCTTCTGTCTCCGCTCGGCGGCCTATCCCTACAGCGAGGTGCGCGACGCCGAGGCGGTGCGCTGCGGGGATTCCCTGCTGGACGTGTTGTACGAGGTGCACGCCGACGAAGCGCGCCGACTTGACGAGGAATCGCGGCAGCCGTGGAACCGGGGCGCGGGGTCCGTGGACCGCGCGGAGGTGGAGCAGGCGCGCGCCTCCCTCGAACTGGTCGAGGAGCTGCGGCGGAAGGCGGCCGGGCGTCAGGCGCGCTGATCCGCCTTCGGCTTCGGCGCCACCACCGCCACCACGACGGGCCGGGCCGGGACGGGGCTCGACTGGGCCGCCGCGCCCGCCACGGCCGCGTTGCCCACCTGGTTCTGGCCCGCCACCAGGAGCCGATCGAGCGGGGTCGGCGACTGCGGCGCGGCGGGAGCGGGGGCCGGGGTCTGGCGGGTGGCCGTGGCCGTTTCCTGCGGCCGCGCCGGTGGGACGGGGGCCACCAGGCGGTGCAGGGAGAGCGGGGGTTCGGTGGGCAGCATCGGCGTCACCCCTGGGTCGCGTCGTCGAGGAGGTGGGCGTGGGGGCCCAGTTCGGCCGGGCGGAGCAGGCGGGCCTCGCGCTGGAACTGGCGTGCCACGCCGCGGACGATGTGGCGCATGCCGATGGTAGCGCTGTCGCCGTCCGCTGCGGAGAGGGCGGCGGTGCGGGCCGCCGCGGTGATGCCCGCGCCGGTCATGTCGAGGCGGGCCAGGGCGTCCAGGTCCACGTCGGGGGCGAGCGGGGCTTCCCGGGGGAAGACGAGCCGCCACAGTCTGCGCCGTTCGGCGGCGGACGGGCGGGGGAAGTGGACGACGAAGTGGAAGCGGCGGGTGAACGCCGGGTCGATGTTGTCCTTCAGGTTGCTGGTCAGGATCACCAGTCCGTCGCTGGCCTCCAGGCGCTGGAGGAGGTAGCCGACTTCGAGGTTGGCGTACCGGTCGGTGCCGTGCTTCACCTCGCCGCGCTTGCCGAACAGCGCGTCGGCCTCGTCGAAGAGCAGCACCGCGTGGCTCTCCTCGGCCTGCCGGAACGCGGTCTCCATGTTCTTCTCCGTCTCCCCCACCCACTTGGAGACGACCTGGGCGAGGTCCACCTTGAGCAGTTCCAGGCCCAGCATGCCGGTGACGATCTCGGCGGACATGGTCTTGCCGGTCCCGGGCTCCCCGGTGAAGAGCGCCTTGACCCCGCCGTGTCCGGAGCGGCGGGCGAAGCCCCAGCTCTCGGCGATCCGGGGCCAGGCGCGGAACGCCGAGGCGATCTCCAGGATCTGGCGGAACTGGACGTCGGGCAGGACCAGGTCGTCGACGGTGCGGCGGGGCACGATGGAGTGGACGGCGCTGCCGCTGCGGCCGCGGGTGACGGTGGCGATGGCGGGCTCGACGTGGTCGGCGACCGGCTCCGGGCGCCCGTTGCCCGCCAGGCGCGCCCCGGCGTCCGCGACCGAGGCGACGGCGCGCAGTTCGCCGCCGCTCATCCGGTACCGGACGGCGAGGTCTTCCAGGAGCGGCCCGTCCAGGTCCGGGAGCGCGGCGGACCACATCGCCCGGCGGTCGGTGAACCCCGGTGCGGGCACGGTCAGTTCGGCGTAGGCGCGCGCGGCGAGCAGGCCCGGGGGGCGCCAGGGTTTCAGTCCGGTCAGGCACACCGGCACGCGTGAGCGCAGCAGTGCGGCGGAGATCGCGTCGGCGTGGGGCCGCCGCTGCTCGCCGTGGAGGTCGTCGGTGGGGATCCACAGGACCGCGCCCAGCGCGGCGGCCGTCCGCAGGTCGGCCTCGGGGTCGGCGGTCAGGGTGCGCAGCGGTGCCTGTGCGGCCCGGGTCAGGGCCTGGACGGCGTCGATCTGGCCGTCGGGCGGGCAGCCCCACAGCCCGGCCAGGTCGATGTCACCGGAGCCGAGCGCGCGGCCCAGCCGGGTGAGCTGGTCCGAGGACAGATAGGGGGACAGGACGCGTGGTTCGGGTGGCGCGACCTCGCCAGGGTCGTGGCCGAGCAGTCCGACGTCGCCGCCCCAGCCGAGCAGGAAGTCCAGCACCCCGGGACCGAGGATCAGTTCCTGGGCCAGCTCGACCGCGGCCTCGCCGTGCGCGCGCAGCAGACCGTACCGGCGCAAGGGTCCGGACGGGCCGAGGGAGCGGCGTAGCGCGAGGCGGGCGGGTGCGCTGTCCGCGCCGACGGTCACCAGGAGTTCGACGCTGGGGAGGCGCCGGTTCAGGTTGTCCACGATGTAGGCGTAGATCCGCTCGTAGCCGCGGTCCAGTTCGGGCGCGGCGACCAGCAGCAGCGCGTCCTGTTCGGCGCGGGTCAGGCCGAACCGGGTGGCGAGGGCGTCCAGGGGCAGGGTGGTGCCCTCGGCGGACGCGCGCCGCCTCAGGTCGCGTTCGGCGTCCGGCTCCGGCCGCGGGGGTGCGTACGGCTCGGCCATGGTGTCGGTGAAGGCGTGCACTTCGCCGAGGAGGACGGCGACCTGTTCGTCGGTGACGCAGTACGGGGTGAGGTCCGGCCGGGTGAGCCGGGCCGCGAGCCGCGCCTGCCGTTCGACGGCGGCCCGCAAGGCCCGGTGTGCGTCGGCCAGCCGGATCCGCAGGTGTTCCACCGCTGGTTCGCCCATGTGCCTCACCCGGCCGAGAAGGTCAGGGTCCGGCCGCCCAGCCAGACCACGTCGGGCACGTCGGCGAGCAGGCCGCCGCGCAGGAGGTCCGCGTGGCGCCGTCCCATCGGTACGCGCACCCGGACGGCCGCGGGCTCGAACCGCACCGTGGCCTCCAGGTCGGCGAAGCGGCGCAGGGCCAGGAGCGGGTCCGGTGTCTCGCGGTCGCTCCAGAGCGTCCAGGCGATCGTGGACAGGCCGAGCGCCGCGGCCAGGGTGACGGTGCGCTCCAGGCCGCCGTCCGGTGCGAGCGGTACCGCCCGGCGCTCGGCGACCAGGGCGGTGAGCAGGTCCGCGAACCGCTCGGTGTGGGCGGGCAGCTCGGCGGCGCGGCGCAGGTCCGGGGCCGTGCCCGCGGCGGCCCACAGCGGGGTGCGCCAGGGCAGCCGGGTCACCGGATCGCCGCGCAGCGGCCGTACGCCGGTGAGGAACGGCACGCCGCCCGAGGCCAGTTCGCGCAGGGTGCCGGGCGGCAGGGGCCCGTCGCAGAGCAGGACGGTCGGCCGTCCGCACGCCTGCCAGTGCGGCAGCAGCCCGGCGGCGTCCGCGGCCCAGGCGATGGGGAACATGCCCTGGGCGTCGATCAGGAGCAGCGCGTCGTCGGCACCGCCGATCAGGAGCGGGTCGGCGGGGTCGTGGCCGCGGCACACCGAGAGCGCGAGGACGCCGTCGAGGACCGGGAGCGCGGGCCGCACGTGGCGGGCGAACGCGGTCAGATGCTCCTCGGGGACGGGTGGGTGGAGGCCCGCGAAGGCGGCCGCGGCCTCGGTGTCCCGTTCGGTGCGGCGCCAGGCCCGTGCGGTCGCCCCCAGCACCTTGTACGCGAGGGACGTCGCGAACAGCGGTGCGTCCTCGGCGAGTTCGATCCCGGCCAGGGCGGGTCCGATCGCGTCGAGGTAGCCGATGCGCGCCAGGGGCCCGGCGAGGAGGAAGGGCAGCGCGGACCACACCCGTACCTCGCCGGTGGTGCGCGGCGCCCTCGCCGTGCCGCCCGCCGCCGCGGGCTCCGCCGCGGTGGTGGCGGCCGAGGGCGGCTCGTCGATGCGGCCCGGGGTGGTGGGCGGTTCACTCGCGCCCCGGTCGGCTCGGGTGGGCGGGACGGTCAGGGTGCGGGCCGCCCGTATCGTCTCCTCGGGGTCCACGGACGCCAGATAGGCGGCGAGTGCCCGGGGCAGGTCGGTGGGGTCGGCGTCCGCGAGGACGGTGCGCAGCGGCTCGGGCACCGCCTCGGCGGGCGCGGCGGCGAGCGTCCGCCCGACGAGTTCGGCGAGCAGCCGGGCGGCCGTGGTGGCGTCGGCTTCGAGGAGGGCGGGCAGATACGCCCGTACTGACTCCTCGGGCAGCAGGGCGAGCAGCGCGTCGAGTTCACCGCGCTCGGCGAGTTCGGTGAAGAGCACGGCGGCGCTCGGGGCGGTCCACGGGTCGGGCTCCGCCGCGAAGGACTCCTCGATGGACAGGGCGCCGGTGTCGGTGTCGGGCGCGTGGGGCGCGTCCACGGGCATCTCCACGACCGGCACGGGCGCGAAGTGGACCTCGACGGGCGGCCCGCCGCCGATGGTCCGGCCGGGGCTTCCCAACCGGCCCGGGCGGACGGTGACGGTCAGCGGTTCGGTGATCTCCACGTCCGGCCCGTCCGTCCCCAGCCGCTCGGCGAAGTGGTCCGCCAGCAGCTCCGGGAGGGAGTCCACCACCTGACTGACCAGGGCCCGTGGATCGGGCCCCCAGCTCCACCCACCGCGCCGGACCACGGTCACGGTGCACCGGTGCACCGTGATGTCGGCGGGCTCGCCGGTCTCGCCGGTTCCGCCGGTGGTCGGCGCGGTGGGGGCGCTCACGTCACCTTCTCCATTCCCAGGTGGCCCGCCCAGCCCGCCGCGAGCACCAGTACGCCGTGCTCGCTGCCCGGGGTGAGGGTCACCGGTAGTTTCACCTGGGTCTGCTGGGCGGGGATCTCCCCGGTGAGCACATGGGTGTCCTGCTCGTCGGAGATCAGGGCGACCACAGGGGTGGTGCGGTTCGCCGGGACCTGCACCTTGATGGTGATCCCGTCCTTGGCCAGCACGACATCGTCGTCCCACCCCGCCAGGCGCACCAGTTCAGGTTTGGGTTTGTCCTCGGACGTCAGCTCGACGCCGAAGGCCAGCGGATCGGCGAGGGCTCCGGGTTCGTCGTCCACGGCCGCCACGCCGAGTTTTCCGGCGCTCAACGGCAGGGTCGCGATGCGGCCGTCGCCCAGGGAGACGCGCAACGGCAGCGCGCGTCCGACGAGTGCAGCCGCGTCGGCCGGGGCGTCGGCGCCGGTCTGGGCCAGGGAGCCCACGACGTGGCCGGTGCCGAGCGCGTACACCACGTGAAGAGCCATCGTCAGCCACCGCCGTTCGTTGCCGTGACCGTCGCCACCACCAGGAAGTCGGCCGCCCCGGGCTGTTCGGCGACCGCCGAGTCCGGGTCCGCCTTGGGGTTGTACAGACGCACCCGGCACCGCAGCCGCCGGTCGGCGTCCACGGTGGCCTCCACCGGGCTGTACAGCGCGGTGGTGGCCAAGGGCGGTGTGCGCGGGGTCAGATGGACGTGGAGCACGACCCGTCCGTCGGCGACCTGTTCCGGAGTGACGCCGGACGGCAGCGGCAGCAGCATCCCGTCGGTGGCGGTCCCGGACACGACGAGCGTGCTGCCGGCCTGCGTCCCGCCGCTGAAGCTGCCCTCGATCGTGAGGTTGCCGTTGGCCGCCACGGTCATCAGCGGGGCGACCGTGCCGCCGCCCTGGTACAGGCCGAAGACCAGGTTCGGCGTTTCGCCGCCGGACAGGACGAGCGCCGGCTTGCCCTCGTGGGCCTCCGGGGCCGTGCGCAGGGTCAGCGCGCCGGACGCGGCCGAGACGGTGTCCGCGCGTACGCCCACGAACCGCGCCGCGACACCGCGCGCCTCGGTCACGACGCCGCTGAAGTGGCCGTCCGTCCACTGGACGTAGCCCAGCAGGATGAGCCAGCGGACGGGCGGATCGGCCGGCGGGGCGCCGATCGCGGGCGGCTGCTGCTCCGCGACGAGCCGTTCGTCGCCGAGGCGCCCGAAGAGGATCTGGTACGACTCCTCCACCCGGGTCTTCGTGGCGCTGCCGGAGCAGGAGACCGGAGCGGCGGACCGGTCCGGTTCGCGGTCGGCGGCGGTGAGGAAGACCGGGTAGGGCTCGACCGTGAGCTGGTCCGCGCCGTTGACCTCGTCGAAGTCGCTCTCGCGCAGCACCACCGGCTCGGTGACGACCACCTCGCGGCCGGTCCCGTCGACGGCGATCCCCGGCGACACGCTCACCTCGACGTAACGGGCGCCCGTGGCCGGGTCGGTGCGGGGCTGGGTGACGAGGCCGAGCCCTTCGGCGATGCCCCATTCGTGCAGGTGCCGGGCGTGGCGGGCGGCCGGGCCGCGGGCGTACGCCACCGTGGCCGACAGGTCGGCGGCGGCCAGTACCTGGCCCTCGTGGAAGGCGGGGCGCAGGGGGCCCGTCATGGCGTCTCACCGGGCTTCTGGTNCCTCGTGGAAGGCGGGGCGCAGGGGGCCCGTCATGGCGTCTCACCGGGCTTCTGGTTACGGGTGCGGGGCGACCGGGTGCGTTTGGCCGGGGGTTTGGGCGGCTCGTCCGCACCGTCCGGTGCCTCGTCGGGCGCCTGGTCCGCTCCCCCGCCCGGCGCCGGGTCCGGTGTGTCGTCCCGATCCCCGAGCTGTTCCTTCAGCTGGGTCATCTGCGTCTCCGCGCTGCCCATGTGGGAGCGCAGGCCCTCCACGGCGGCGGTGAGATCGGCGACCTGGGTCCTGAGCCGGGCGAGTTCCTGCATGCTGTCGGTGACTTCGCTGGGCGTCGTGTAGACCTGCTCGTGCAGGGCCTTGGGCGGTGTCTCGCCGGGGGCCGGGGTCAGCAGCAGGGACAGCATCTCCTCCAGGTCCCCGCCGCGCGGCCAGTCGCCGAGCAGCCCGTCGGCGTACGGGCGCGCCACCGGGCCCTCCGTCGGGAGCGGCAGCGTCCGGTACACGGGCAGGGGCTGGCAGCACACGCGCTCGGCGAGTTCGCGCAGCCGGTAGAGCTTGGGCAGCCATTCGCCGTAGGCCGAGCCGCCCGGCAGCACCTGTTCCCGCGTGGCGGAGCAGACCCGTACGACATCGCAGCCGTCCAGTTCCACGTGCGCGAGCAGCACGTCGGTGTCGGTGCAGTCGCCGCACGGCGGGTTCAGCGTGGCGCACGCCGCGTCGGTCAGGAACCGCATCATCGCGGTCCCCAGCGCCGTGGCCGCTTCGGCGATCTGCTGCGCCTCGGCGATGGTGGCCTTCTCGGTGCTGTCCGTCGGCGGGGCGGGCAGCGGCGCGGGGACGTCGGCGGCGGCGACGTCCCGGCGCAGCGCGCAGTCGGCGAGGTCGGCGGCCTGGTCCAGGCGGCACAGCAGCCACTCGCGGATCAGGGCGAGGTCCGCGCGGAACTCCACCCGCAGCGCATGGCCGAGCGGGGTGCCCTGGGCGAGCATGCGCACTTCCAGTGGCGCGTCAGGGTCGCCCCGCTCCGGTACGACGCGGGCCGCGGTCTCGGTGACGACGGCGTGGGCGAGCGTACGGCGCAGCGGGTCGGGCCACGCCGCTTCCATGTCGGCGTCGCGGAGCCGTTGGCATGCCGTGCCCAGGGCGCCGCGGGCCTCGCGCACGGTGGCGAGGTCGGGGTAGTCCTGCCTGAGCTGGCCCTGCCCGGCCGCGTCGTAGGTGTCGAACCGGGCGACGGCGGCGGCGAGTCCGCGCACGTGCTCGGTCATCTCGCGGGCCGTCGGCGGGGGCGGCGGGCCTTCGCCGCCCGCGTTGTCGCGCAGCCACGCGAAGGCGGTGGCGTACCGCTGGGCGTCGGCGGCGTCGAAGCGGAAGGTGCGGCCGGTGCCGGTCGACGCGAGGGTCAGGGCGTCGGCGTAGTGGCCGAGCCGCCGGTCGCGGGTGCGGGCCCGGTCCGCCCGCGGGAGGTCGCCGATGGTGGCGAGGAGCCGGGTGCCGGGGTTGTGGCGGTGGTCCTCGGAGTCGTCGCACTTGACGACGAAGCGGAATCCCTCCTGGATCCTGGAGGGCACGCATCCGGGTGAGGGGCAGGGTTCCTCCGTGGCGTACGGGGCCACCGGTTCGACGGGAAGCTCCTGGTAGCGCACGTAGAGCCCGTACCGGCGGCCGCCCTCGTCGTCGCAGTCCTCCCCGCAGTCCACGCCGAGGGCGCTGATGCGCCGCTCCCGCACCAGGGCGGTGACGTCGACGCGTTCGGTGCAGGACACGACGATGTCGTTTCCGGCGCAGTCGAGGGCGTGTCCGGGATGGACTGCCAGGGTTCCACCGCCGCACGGGTCACAGGTCACGCCGAGGCCGCAGATGACGCCCGGCCCGTACAGGGACCGGTTGTGGAGTCTGCGCTTCGCCGTCGTGTACTCCACCAGCAGGCTGAGGTCGTCCTCGGTCAGCAGTTGCCCTGCGAAGAAGCGAGGACGTACGAAGGCGGAGGTCCGGGTGGCGTCGCCACCGCAGCCGCATCCGCAGTCTGTTCGCATGATCAGCGCTCCTTCACAAAGAACCAGCTCTCGAAAACGTCCCCGCCCGCACCGGTGCCGGACGTCCAGGGGCCGATGCCCGAGGGCGGGAGGTCGCAGCCGCCGTGCGCGGCCGACCGGGTGGTGTGGTCGTCGATGGTCGGTACGCGTCCGCCGACGTGGGTGCCGTCGACCGGGCGGCAGCAGCGGTCGAGGAGGAACGCGGCGCGGACGGTGATCAGTACGCGGTCGCCGTCCTGAAGCGTCTCGCGGGTGGTCTGGCGGTAGCGGAACTCCTGGGTGAACTCGCCGCACCCGCCTACGGTTTCGGAGTCGGTTTCCAGGTCCGGGTCGGCGAACCTGCCGCCCATGTACCAGGTGGAGGCGTTGCGCCCGCTGCCGCCCTCGATGACCTGGACCTCCACCACGCCGGGCCGCAGCGTGTCGGTCCGTACGCCGGACGAGAACCGCACCACGAGGCCGCCGTCCTCGTCCTGCGTGCCGAGCAGGGCCTTGGCCTCGTCGATGGTGTAGGTGTGTCCGTGGATCCAGTTGATGCCGGTGATCACGGTGGGCACGTGGCGGCCGAAGGGGCGGCGTACGTTCATGTGGATCTGGTGGCGGCGCACCGGCTCGTACCAGTCGACGCAGTCGATCCTGGCCAGCCACAGCACCGTGTGCTCGCAGGACGAGCAGCAGGTGTCGCAGCGCTCGTCCGCCGGTGGCTCGCACCCGGTGACCCGTACCGTGTAGCACTCCTCCGTCCAGCCGAACTCGCAGTCGGAGGTGTCCGCGCAGGCGTCGTTGTAGACGGCGCGGGTGGGTTCGACGGGCCGCTCGGCGTACTCGATGCCGACCCAGACGGTGTCGGTGTCCCGTTCGTGCGGGGGCAGCGCCTTCCACAGGTCGATCGCGCAGCCGCCGCGCACCACGACCTCGTTGCCGTCGCAGTCCACGCCGAGGCCGGGGCTGATCGTCACCTTGGCCCTGCGCCGGGTGTGCCGCGGTGTTTCGGCATCGCTCTGCCCGGCGGATGGCGTTTCCTCTCCGCTGTCCGGCGGGCAGTCGTCCTCGTCCCGCGGCGCGGGTTCCACGTGCAGGCCGCACACCACGCCGTAGCCGAGCAGGGCGCGCAGGCGCAGTTTCAGCTTCTCGCGGTGGTAGTCCTGTTCACGCTGGAAGTCCCGCGCGCCCAGCATCTGGCCGTGGAAGTACCGCAGTCGGCGCAGCGGTGGCGCGTCGAACCCCTCCGTGCCTGACCGTGATGTCTCTGTCTCCGTCATGCCCCGTCCTCTCACGACACCTGTGTGTGCACACCGACGGCGGAGACGACTCCCACGCCCACCCCTCGGCGCAATCCTCTCGGTCCCGGCCTCAGCACCCCGGCGCGGCCCAGCCGCACGGGGTGCGCGCCGCCCAGCACGGGTGCGGGCAGTGGTACGAACGCGGTGTCCACGCCGACCGTGGACCGCGACCCGACCACGAACCCCGCCCCACCGGTCCGTACCGACCCCACCGTGTGCGCGGGCGCCTGCCGCTCCACCAGCCGTGCGAGCGCCGTCCCGTCCGCCGACCCGGCGGGCAGGGCCAGCCGGAACCGGTGGGCGTGCGCGGTGAACGGGTCGCTGTCGGGCGTTCCGAACGCGCGCAGCGGCGCCGCGCCCAGCGCCGAGCCGCTGACGCGGAACCGGCTCGCCGACCGGCCGAACAGCCGTATGGCGCCCAGCCCTTGGTCCTGTCCGGGCCCGGCGCGGGAGCCGTCGACGGCGTCGCGCAGGTGGGCCCAGCGGCGGTCCGTGGCCAGCTCGTCGACGACCGGGGTCACCCCGAACACGATGCGTACCGCCTCCCGCAGCGCCCATGGTGTGCCGCGGCGCCGGTACAGCTCCGGGGCGGCGGCCAGCAGCGCGCGCCGGGTGCGGGCGTCCCAGCCCGCCTCGAACGACAGGCCCAGCAGCCCGGCCAGCCACGGCAGCACCCGGTCGGGGACCCCGGCCGGGTCCAGGAGTGCCGGGTACCGCTCGATGACCCGGTCGAGCTGGGCGAGGGTGGCGTCGAACAGCGACAGGAAGCGTTCGGTGAAGTCGTCGGCCGCGGGGTCCTCGCGGAAGGCGGGCGGCAGCAGGTCGGCGCTGGTGACCCGGGGGAAGTCCAGCCGGATCCGGCGTACGACCGGAGTCGCGGCGCCGTCGCCGGAGAGCCCCAGCCGCAGCCGCAGGAAGCGGCCGGGCGGCTGGTCCACGAGGAAGTCGGTGGCTCCCGGGGCCGACGCCTGCCAGTCGCTGTCGTCGTACCGGCCGTCCTCGCTCACCACGATCCGGACGGCGACGGCCGTCCCGTCGGGCACGTCGGCGTCCACGCGGACGCGGTGCCAGCGGCACCGCGAGATGCCGCTGTCGATCAGGGTGGTGACGTACGACCCGCTGGTGGCGTACGCGTCGGTGGCGGGCGGCGCGGGGTCCCGGGGCAGGCCCTGCCAGGTGTGGCAGGTGGTGGCGGGGCCGTCCGGGCCCTGCTCGCTCAGGCAGAACCCGTCGTCGTCGGCCGAGGTGAGTGCGGACGGCGGGAGGGCGGCGGCCAGTTCGTCCACGGTGGCGGTGCGGAAGGGGCGGCGGTGGCCGCCCCGGTGGATCGTGAGCCGTCCGCCGTCGTCGGTGAGCAGCCACACGGACCGCTCCGGTCCGGTGCGCAGGCCGATGACCTCGCCGCGTGCACCGGTGCGGAGCACGCCGCGGAAGCGGCCCGCCTGGTCGTACCGCCTCAAGTCCGTGCTGCCCTGACAGGCCACCAGTATCTCGGCGCCGGGGGCCGGGGCGGCCCAGCGGGCGCGCTTCGTCCGGATCACCCCGGCGAGCTGTGCGCCCTCGCGGTGCCACACCAGGACGCGGCCGGAGTCCACCACGGTCAGCCGGTGTCCGCGCGCGGCGACCGAGACCGGCTCGCGCAGCAGGCCGGGGTCGCAGCCGGGCGGCCATACGGGGGTGAAGGCGCCGCAGGCGTCGCGGCGCAGCAGCCGCCGCTCGCCGGGGATCAGCAGGTACCAGGCGCACGGCCCGCACCCCGGTGCGAGGCGGGGGTCGGGGAACCAGGGCAGCAGCTGGGCCCGGGTGGGGCCTTCCGGCGCGGTGCCGCCGTAGGCGAGGCGGAGGCCGGAGGGGTCGTCGAAGCCGACGATGCCGTGGGTCTCCTGCTGGTCCCAGCCGACGTAGGTGTCGAGGAGACGGAAGGTCGCGGGGTGGGGTGTGCACGTCATGGCTGGTCTCCTACCGGGATCAGCAGCGGGCGCTCCGGCCAGACGAGGGTGTGGGGCGGGAGGGCGTGGTCGGTGCAGGGCGGCAGGCGCATGCCGTCGACGGTGAGCGAGAGCCGGGTGACGGCCAGCACCCCGTCGACCGCCAGGAGCGCCCGGACCAGCGCCGTGTGCCGCAGCGCGCCGCCGAACGGCCAGCCCGCGCCGTCCTCCCCGCCGCGCAGCGGGTCCAGGTAGGTGCGCACCGCGTCGCCCGCCCGGGCGAGGACCGCGGCCCGGTCGAGGTCCGGGTCGAGGGTGACCCAGGACTCCACGCCGACGCGGGCGTACGGGGCGGGGGCGGCGACCACGGTGACCCCGGCGGGGGCGGCTTCGCGCGACAGGTAGTCGGCGACGGCGCGGAGGGTGGCGGCGGTGGGCACGGGCGGTTCGGCGGTGTCGTCGCCGGGCGGTACGGGGGGTACGACGAGGACGCCGACGACACCGGGGATCGGCGCCCCGGCGTAGTCGGGGTGGAGGCCGGGCACGCCCCGGGCGCGGGCCACCGAGGCGCCGGGCGCGCGGACGGCGAGCTGCCCGTAGTCGGCCGGGGCCACGGCC
>NZ_RIBZ01000293.1:0-22356 GCF_003721215.1 Streptomyces botrytidirepellens | reverse complement strand
CCCCCGGCCCGGCCGCCCTCGCCGACGCGCTCCGCCGCCAACTGGCCGCGGGTCCGCGGCGGTACCCGGTGCCGGACGCGGTCGAGCGGTACGACGTCGCCCGCGGCGTCCGCCGCCTCATGGACCTCTACGACCGCGCCACCACCTGCGGCCCGGACGGCTGCCTGCGGGGCCCCGCGGCGGGGATGCGGGCGGTGCGCGGTGGGGAACGCGGCGCGCCCACGGGGTGAGCCGGCGTCTCGTACGGCCGTACGGCCCCGGGCAGCCGGTCAGCCCGCGGGGTCCGCGGAACCGCGGGCGCGGTGCTCCCTCGGGCTGACGCCGCGTATCCGCTTGAACGCCGCGGACAGCGCGAAGGCGCTGCCGTACCCCACCTGCCGGGCCACCGCCGTCAGCGTCGCGTCCGGCTCGCGCAGCAGATCGGCCGCGAGCGCCAGCCGCCAGCCGGTCAGATACGCCATCGGCGGCTCGCCCACCAGCGCGGTGAAGCGGCGGGCCAGCGCCGCCCGCGAGACGCCCGCCTTCGCGGCCAGCCCCGCCACCGTCCACGGATGCGCCGGGTTGTTCTGGAGCAACCGCAGCGCCCGGCCCACCACCGGATCGCCCAGCGCCCGGTACCAGGCCGGGGCCCGCGCCTCCGGCCGGGCGAACCAGGCCCGCAGCACGGCGATCAGCAGCAGGTCCAGCAGCCGGTCCAGGACCGCCGACTGCCCCGCCTCGTCCCGCACGATCTCCTCGCCGAGCCAGGGCATCAGCGGGCAGTCCCACACCTCGCCGTCCAGCACCAACAGTGGCGGCAGCGCGTCCAGCAGCCGCGCGCTGATCTCCCCGTCCAGCGGATAGGTGCCGATGAGCAGCGTCGTGGAGCCGTCCGCGCGGTTGCCCCAGGTGCGCACCCCCAGGGCCATCGCCTCGGCCAGGTCCCGGCCGTCCGCCGTCCGGCACTCCTCGCCCGGCAGGATCCACGCCTGCGGCGGGGTGTCCGGGGAGTCCGCCACCGTGTACGGATCCGGGCCGCGCACCACCGCCACGTCCCCCGGGCCCAGCCGCCGCGGTGCACCGGTGTCCGGCACCACCCACGCCTCGCCGCGCGCCATCGTCATCAGACACAGCGGGGCCCGGTCCTCGATCCGCACCGACCACGGCGGCTCCATCACGGCCCGCAGCAGAAACGCCTCCCGGGCCCGCGGTCCGTCCAGCAGGTTCGCCAGCGCGTCCATGCCGCACATCGTAGACGCACGCTTATGCGGGCGAGCCTCTCGGCCATGGAACGTCTCACTACGGCCCAGTTGACTGTCCGTATGACCACGACGCGGCACACCACGACGCAGCAGACGCAGCACCCGACGACGCTGGTGCTCGGCGGCACCGGCAAGACCGGCCGCCGGATCGCCGAGCGGCTGACCGCCGCCGGACGGCCGGTCCGGATCGGCTCGCGCGGCGGCGAGCCGCCCTTCGACTGGGAGGACCGCGCCACCTGGGCGCCCGCGCTGCGCGGCACCGGCGCCGCGTACCTCGCGTACTACCCCGACATCGCCGACCCGGGCGCCGCCGACACCCTCCGGGCCTTCGCGGAACAGGCCGTCCGCGGCGGCACCCGGCGGCTGGTGCTGCTCTCCGCGCGCGGCATGGACGCGACGCTGCCCGCCGAGCGGGCCGTGGCGGTGGACGGTGCCGAGTGGACCGTCATCCGGGCGAGCTGGTTCTTCCAGAACTTCAGCGAGGGCATCCTGCGGGACGGGGTGCTCGGCGGCGAGATCGTCTTCCCCGCCGGGGACGTCAAGGAGCCCTTCATCGACGCCGACGACATCGCGGAGGTCGCGGTCGCGGCCCTGACCGGCGACGGGCAGCACGCGGGGAGGATCCACGACCTCACCGGCCCGAGGTTGCTGACCTTCGCCGAGGTGGCGGCGGAGATCGCCCGGGCGAGCGGCCGCGCGGTGCGCTACGCGCCGGTCTCCGCGGCGGAATACGGGGCGCTGCTGAGCGGCTACGGGCTCTCCGACGACCTCGTGGCCTTCCTGACCGAGCTGTTCGGCACGCTCCTGGACGGCCGCAACGCGCGGGTGACGGACGGCGTCCACCGGGCCCTCGGCCGTGCGCCGCGCGACTTCGCCGACTCCGCGCGGGAGGCGGCCGCGGACGGCGCCTGGGCCTGATCAGGGGTCAGGCGCCACAGATCAGGGCTCGGACAGCAGCTTGTCGAGGGTGATCGGCAGATCGCGCACCCGCACACCCGTCGCATGGTGCACCGCGTTGGCGATGGCCGCCGCCGTGCCGGTGATGCACACCTCGCCGAGGCCCTTGGCGCCCATCACATTGGTGTGCGGGTCCGTCTCGTCCACCCAGTGCGCCTCGATCGCGTGCACATCGGCGTTGGCGGCGATGTGGTACTGGGCGAAGTCCTGGTTGACCACATGGCCGAACCGCGGGTCCAGCACGCTGTGTTCGTACAGCGCCATCGACATGCCCTGCGTCATGCCGCCCAGCAGTTGCGACCGCGCGGTCCTGGGGTTGATGACCCGGCCCACGTCGAACATCCCGAGCAGCCGCGGCACCCGGACCTCCCCGGTGTCCGCGTCCACCCGGACCTCGGCGAACTGCGCCCCGAAGCTGTGCATCGCGTACCGCTCGGCGTCGGTGTTCGCGGGCATGTCGGCGGTGACCTCGAGGCCGTCCGGCGGAACCACGTCGCCGTGCTCGGTCTCCAGGAGCGTCCGCAACCGGAGGGCGGCCTCCGCGATCGACGAGCCCCAGCTGTTGATGCCGGAGGAGAAACCGGCGGGGGAGGCGTTCGGCAGGGTGGTGTCCCCGATGCGCAGCTCCACCCGCTCCACCGGCACGCCCAGCGCGTCCGCGGCGATCTGGGTGAGCGCCGTCCAGGTGCCGGTGCCCAGGTCGGCGGCGGCGATCAGCACCGTGCAGTGCCCGTCCGGCGCGACCCGGACCGTCGCCGCGTTCCCCGGGAGGCGCGGCGAGGGGTACGTGGACGCGGCCACCCCGGTCCCGATCAGCCACCGCCCCATGCGGCGCGCCCGGGGCGTCGGATCGCGCCGCTCCCATCCGGCGCGGCGGGCGCCCTCGCGCAGACAGGCCACCAGATGGCGGCTGGAGAACGGCAGTCCGGACTCGGGGTGGACGTCCGGCTCGTTGCGGATGCGGAACTCCACCGGGTCCATGCCGCAGGCGATCGCCATCTCGTCCATCGCCGACTCCAGCGCGAACATGCCCTGCGCCTCGCCCGGCGCCCGCATGATCGTGGGCACCGGGATGTCCAGCGGGGCCAGCCGGTGGGTGGTGCGGCGGTGTGGGGCGGCGTACATCAGCCGGGTGCACACGGCGGTGTGGTCGGCGTACCCCTTGGCCCGGGCGGTCTGCTCGACCACGTCATGGGTGACGGCGGTCAGGCGGCCATCGGCGTCCGCGCCGAGCCGGATCCGCTGGATCGACGCCGGGCGGAAGCCCACCAGCGCGAACATCTGCTGGCGGGTCAGCGTGAACTTGACCGGCCGGCGCACGGTCCGCGACCCCATCGCGGCGAGCACCGCGTACGCGTGCGGGTACACCTTCGATCCGAAGCCGCCGCCGACGTGCGGGGACACCACCCGCACCCGGCCCGGCGGGAGCCCCAGGGTGGCGGCGATCAGGTCGCGGCTCATCGTGGCGCCCTGCGTGGAGCAGTACACGAGCAGCTCGCCGTCGGTCCAGGTGACCACGGCGGTGTGCGGCTCCATCGGGTTGTTGTGGTACATCGGCGTGGTGTACGTGGCGTCCAGCACGGTGTGCGCTGCGGCCAGCGCCGGGTCGGCGTCGCCGACGACGCTGTCGGCGGGGGAGCCGTCCTGGAGTTCGCCGCCGCCCTGCCCGAACTGGGCCGCGTTGAGCGGCTTGTAGAGGTCGTCCCGGTCCTCGCGCAGCACCGTGTCGGGGCGGCGCTGCTCGTAGCGGAACCGCACCAGGCCCGCCGCGTACCGGGCCGCCTCGGGGGTCTCCGCGACCACCGCGCCGGTGAACTGCCCGCGCCAGGCCACCTCGTCGGACTGGAGCACCGCCAGCTCCGGATCGTCCGGGATGGTCAGCCGCGGCGCGGTGAGATGGGTGAGCACGGCCAGCACCCCCGGCGCCGCCTCCGCGGCGGCCGTGTCCACCCCGGTGATCCGCCCGGCGGCGATGGTGGCCTGGAGCGGGTGGAGATAGGCGGGGTGCTCGACGGGCCACTCGAACGCGTAGGTGGCGGTGCCGGTGACCTTCAGCGCGCCGTCGACCCGGCGCAGCGGCGCGCCGACCGCCCGCGGCCGCTCCCTGACCTCGCTCATCGGGCGTCCTCCAGCAGATCGAGCAGCGTGGCGACGACGGTGTTGCGGGCGAGCGCCATCTTGAAGGCGTTGCCCGGCAGCGGCTCCGCCTGCGCCAGTTCGGCCGAGGCGGCGTCCCGGAAGCTGTCCCAGGTCGCGGGCGCACCGCGCAGCGCCTCCTCGGCCTTCCACGCCCGCCACGGCTTGTGCGCCACTCCGCCCAGCGCGATGCGGACGTCCCGTACGGTGCCGCCGTCCGCGACATCCAGCGCGGCGGCGACCGACACCAGCGCGAAGGCGTACGAGGCGCGGTCGCGCACTTTGCGGTAGCGGGAGGTGGCGGTGAAGTCGGGCGGCGGCAGCTCCACGGCCGTGATCAGCTCCCCGCGCCGCAGCACCGTGTCCCGCTCGGGGCTGTCGCCGGGCAGCCGGTGCAGCTCGGTCAGCGGGATGCGCAGCTCACCGTCGGGGCTGTCGGCACCCTGGACGCACACGGTCGCGTCGAGCGCCGCCAGCGCGACCGCCATGTCGGAGGGGTGGGTGGCCACACAGGACGGCGAGGCGCCGAGGATCGCCATGTCGCGCTGATAGCCCTCCAGCGCCGAACACCCCGACCCCGGCTCGCGCTTGTTGCACGGGGTGGTCACGTTCTGGAAGTACGCGCAGCGGGTGCGCTGCAACAGGTTCCCGCCGGTGGTGGCGAGGTTGCGCAACTGGCCCGAGGCGCCCGACAACACGGCCTGCGACAGCACCGGATAGCGCCGCCGGATCCGCCGGTCGGCGGCCAGATCGCTGTTGGGGACGGCGGCGCCGATGCGCAGCGACCCGTCCGGCAGCTCCTCGATCCGGTCCGAGGTGAGCCGCCGCACGTCGACCAGCACCTCGGGGGTCGCCACCTCCAGGCGCATCAGGTCCACCAGGTTGGTGCCACCGGCCAGGTACGCCGCCTCCGGATGCTCGGCCAGCGCGGTCACGGCCGCCGCCACGGTGTCGGCGCGTTCGTAGCGGAAGGGCTTCATCGGCGCGCCCCCTCGTCCCGGTGCGCCGCCACCTCGTCCCGGTGTGCGACATCGGCGATGGCCGGGACGATGTTGGCGTACGCGGCGCAGCGGCACAGGTTGCCGCTCATGCGCTCGGCGATCTCCTCGTCGTCCAGCACCACATCGGCGGCGTTCGGATCCTTGGCCACGGCGCTCGGCCAGCCCGCCGCCGCCTCGCGCAGCATGCCCACCGCCGAGCAGATCTGGCCGGGGGTGCAGTAGCCGCACTGGAACGCGTCATGGGCGATGAACGAGCGCTGGAGCGGATGCAGCCCGTCGCCCGCCCCGTCCCCGCCGTTCACCAGGCCCGCGGCCGTGACGACGTCGGCGCCCTGGTGGGCCACCGCCAGCGCCAGACAGGCCAGGGCGCGGCGGCCGTCGAGCAGGATGGTGCAGGCGCCGCACTGGCCGTGGTCACAGCCCTTCTTGGGGCTGGTGTTCCCCAGCCGCTCGCGGAGGGCGTCCAACAGCGTCGTACGGGTGTCGACGGTGAGCCGGTGGTCCGTACCGTCCACCCGGAGCGTGATCTCCACGTCCATGCTTCACATCATCGGACATATGTGCACTGATCGCCTGTTCTCGCCTCAGTGCCTCCGGAGCGCCGACGGTGCGGCAGGCCCGCCGCGTCGTCGGCGCCACCGGCTCCCCGCGCCGTTCAGGACCGCTCGGCGCCGCCGTCGACGGACGACAGCACACCGTCCAGGTGCGGCAGGTAGTGGTCCATCCGCTCCCGCTTGGTCAGCAGGTAGGGCAGGTTCTCCTCGCACGGCTGGATCAGCAGCGGAACCTGCTCGCTGATCTTGATGCCGTGGCGCAGCAGCGCCTCCCGCTTGCGCGGGTTGTTGGAGAGCAGCCGTATGGAGCGCACCCCGAGGTCGTGCAGCATCTCCGCCGCCACCTGGTAGTCGCGGGCGTCGTCCGGGAGGCCGAGCGCGAGGTTGGCCTCGACCGTGTCCAGGCCCTCCGCCTGGAGCTGCATCGCCTGGAGCTTGGCCAGCAGGCCGATGCCCCGGCCCTCGTGGCCGCGGAGGTAGACGAGGATGCCCCGCCCCTCGCTCACGATGGCGCGCAGCGCCGCGGACAGTTGGTCGCCGCATTCGCAGTGCCGGGAACCGAAGGCGTCTCCGGTCAGGCACTCGGAATGCACGCGCGTCAGGGCGTCCTCGCCCTTGACGTCGCCGTATACCAGCGCGATCTGTTCATCTCCGCGATTGTGGTCCTGGTAGCCGTAGGCGAGAAAATCGCCGTGCACGGTGGACAGCCGGAGATTCACCACTCGTTCGACATCCGATCGACGAGTGCTGTCGACCAACACGCTATCACTTACTGTCATGTTGCAACCCTATCTGGTAAACGCCGGGTGGCGTAGGGGAAAATGGCAAAGTCGGCCGGGTGATTGGCCGCGCATCCCGTAACACGAAGAACGAAAGGCCCGTAGCACATGAGTGATTCGGAAACGCCGGACCAGTGGGCCTCGGGGCTCCTGCCGCCGACGACCACGGAGGAGGTGCGGGCCCTGGGGGCCGGTGTCGCCGTCCTGCCCATCGGCAGCTTCGAGCAACACGGCGCCTATCTCCCGCTGGTGACGGACACGGTCATCGCCTGCACCATCGCCCGGGAGATCGCCGCTGCGTATCCGGTCCAACTCCTCCCGCCCGTCACGGTTTCCTGCTCGCACGAGCACGCGGACTGGCCCGGTACCGTCTCCATTTCCGCCGCGACCCTGTACTCCGTGGTGCGCGACATCGCCGGATCGCTGCGCCGCTCCGGTGTCGGTTCGCTGATTCTGGTGAACGGACACGGCGGAAATTACGTCCTGCGCAACATTGTTCAGGAATCCGCCGGCACCGGTACCCGCATGGCGCTTTTCCCGGGCTCGGCCGACTGGGACACGGCCCGCACCAGGGCCGGTGTCCAAACCCCGTCGTACAGCGATATGCACGGGGGAGAAGTGGAGACCTCCATCCTGTTGCATGCCCATCCCGAACTCGTCCGTCCCGGTTATGAAACCTCCGATTGTCTCGCCGACGACCGGAAGCATCTGCTGACTCTCGGTATGGCCGAGTACACCGAGTCCGGTGTCATCGGCCGCCCTTCCCTGGCATCCGCCGCCAAGGGAAAGGAACTTCTCGCCGCACTCACCGAATCCTTCGCCGAGTACCTTTCCGTGGTCGGCGACTCTCCGGTCGGCGAGCGGGCCGGCGAGCGGGTCGGCGAGCGACAGGAAACGGAGACGCGATGACGACGCTGGACACGGCACGGGCCTGGGAGCGCCTGCACTCCATACGGACCGTGGCCGAGGCCCGGGCCGCCGGTCTGGTGCGCGGCTCGGGCGGCGCGGTGCGCTGGCGCGAGGACGCCACCCCGGAGGCGGACGAACTCGCCGACCGCTATCTGCCGCTGTGCCTCGCCGGGCCGCGGCTGACGATCGCCCAGCTCGGCCAGAGCCTCGACGGTTTCATCGCGACCCGCACCGGCGACGCCGACTACGTCACCGGCGAGGAGGACCGGTGCCATCTGCACCGGCTGCGCGCCCTCACCGACGCCGTGGTGGTCGGGGCCGGGACCGCCGTCGCGGACGACCCCCAGCTCACCGTGCGCGCCTGCTCCGGACCGCATCCGGTGCGCGTCATCCTCGATCCGCACGGCCGGGTACCTCCGCATCGCCGGGTCTTCACCGACGGCTCAGCGCCGACCCTGTGGGTGGTGGGAGCGGACACCGGCGACGGGCGGACGGCGCCGGACGGAGTTGACGTACTGACCCTGCCGGACCGTGCCGCGTTCACGCCGCAGCGCCTGGTGGAGGCGCTTGCGGCGCGCGGACTCGGCCGGGTGCTGATCGAGGGTGGCGGCGTCACGGTGTCGCGCTTTCTTCATGACGGCGCGCTGCACCGCCTGTACGTCACCGTGGCACCGGTTCTGCTCGGCGACGGCATCCCGGGGCTGCGCTTCGACGGCACCCCCGTCATGCGCGACGCCCTGCGCCCCCGGACCCGCCGGGCCCACCTCGGCG
This sequence comes from Streptomyces botrytidirepellens, assembly GCF_003721215.1. Taxonomy (NCBI): domain Bacteria; kingdom Bacillati; phylum Actinomycetota; class Actinomycetes; order Kitasatosporales; family Streptomycetaceae; genus Streptomyces; species Streptomyces botrytidirepellens. The sequence goes on along the minus strand of NZ_RIBZ01000293.1, from coordinate 14,008 downwards.
AGGACACCCTCTTCGAGCTCGACCTGGGGACGCCGCAGCCGGACGGCCCACTGCCCGACCAGCACACCCAGACCGGGCAGGCTCGCGGCGAAGGTGAGGACCCCGTACACGACCGCGACCGTCAGCCCCTGGGCGGCGCCCAGGCCCGCGGAGCCGAAGGCCCACGCGGTGACGCCCTCGCGGGGACCCCAGCCACCGACGTTCAGCGGCAGCGCCATGGCGAGCAGGGCCAGCACCATGATGGGCACCAGCCGGGCCGCCGGGGCGGTTGATCCCGCTGCCCGCGCGGCCAGCAGGAACATCCCGAGATAGCCCGCCAGCACCACCGCGGACGAGAGCACGACCCCCGGCCAGCTCGCGCGGGCCAGCAGCCCGAGCCGCGCCTCGGTGAGCGCGGCGCGCAGCGCCCGGCGCCCCCGCGAGGTGCCGGGCCTGCGGCGCAGCCGTACGACGGCCACGGCCCCGAGCCCGCACACCGCGAGCAGCGCGGGTGCGGCGCCGGGCGTCGTGGCCACGGCGTGCAGCATCCGCCCGCCCTCGGACAGGGCGAGGGCGGGGTGGGCGAACAGCAGCGCCACGCCGACCATCACCAGCACCACCTGACCCGCGGTCCGCTCCAGCACCACGGCGCGCACGCCCCGGGCGACATCGCCCTCGGTGCGCCCGTGCCGTACCGCGCGGTGCACATCGCCGAGGACGCCGCCGGGCAGCGCCGCGTTGAGGAACTGGGAGCGGTAGTAGTCGCCGACGGCCTGCACCAGGGGCAGCCGGATGCGCAGCGCCCGCGCCACCACGCACCAGCGCCAGGCGCTGAACACGGTGGTCAGCAGGCCCAGTCCGAGGGCGGCCAGCAGGGTGACTCCGTCGATGCGGCGCAAGCCCTCCACGAAGGCGCCGGTGCCCATCTGCCACAGCAGCACCGCGATGATGGCCGCTCCGGCGAGGGTGCCCAGCCGGCCCCGGATCGTCGCGCTCATGACACTCCGCCCGTCGGCCCGGGGCTCACGGGCCGCGGCAGCGCGAGCAGGTCGTCGTGGTGCACCACCACCCGCAGCTCGCCCGCCGCGCACTCCGCCAGCCGCCGCCGCAGATACGTCTCGGCACGCGGTTCCAGCTCCGGCCGGTGCTCCACCGCCGCGCCCACCCAGCCCCGCAGCCACTCCGCCGCCAGCGCCGATTCTCCGCCGCCCAGCAACCAGGGGCTGGCGTGCGTCCGTACGGTCGCACCGTGCCGGGCGAACGCCTCGGAGGCCACCGCGACCGCGTCCGGCCCGAGCAGACCGGAGCGGCGCTGGTGGGCGTTGAACGCCTNAGCAGACCGGAGCGGCGCTGGTGGGCGTTGAACGCCTCCGCGATCTCCGCGTCCAGCGGGTCCTCCGGGGCCAGTTCGACCCGCCCCGCCACCGACAGCGCCAGCAGCACCGGACAACCGGCCCCGGCACAGGCCGCGGCGAGCCCCTCTATCTCCTCGGCGGTGAGCACGTCCAGCAGCGCGGAGGCCGTCACCAGCGACGCACCCGCCAGATCGGCCGCGGTCAGCGAGCCCAGGTCACCGCGGCGCGTGCGCACCGTGACCGGGCTGCCGTCGGCGGCCGCACGCGGCGCCCGCTCGGCGGCCAGCTCCAGCAGACCGGGATCGTGGTCGTGCAGCACCCACTCCTGCGGGCCGTCCAGCCGGGGCGCCAGCCACCGGCCCAGCGAACCGGTGCCGCAGCCCAGGTCATGGATCACGCGGACGGAGCGTCCGGCCGTCTCCGCGAGACGGGCCCGCAACGGCTCCAGCAGTTCGGCCGCGCGGGCGGCGGCGTCCGCCCCCTCGCGCAACTCCAGCCACTCGGGCGCGTAGTGAGGCGTATCGGTGGTGGTCACGCGGCCCTCCGGGGTTCGCGGCGAAGTCGTTCCAGCGCACCGGCCAGGTCCGATGCGGTCGTGTGCCAGCCGTCCAGCGCGGTGCGCCGGCCACGGGCGGCCGTGATCAGTCGGCGGCGTACATCGGGATCGCCCAGCCAGCGGCGCAGCGCCGCCGTGAGCGCGGCCGGGTCGTCCGGGGTGACGAGCAGGCCCGGCACGCTGCCCTCGGGCGCGTGCCCGAGCGCCTCCGGAATCCCGCCCACGGCGGTGGCCAGCACCGGAACGCCGTGCGCCAGCGCCTCGGTCACCACCATCCCGTACGTCTCGGCGTACGAGGCGAGCACCAGCAGATCGGCACCGGCGAAGCTCGCCTCCAGCTCCGCGCCGCCGCGCGGCCCGGTGAGCCGCACCCGGTCGCCGAGCCCTGACGCCTCGATCAGCTCGCGGAGCCGCTCCACATAGCCGGGGTCCTGGCCGAGACCGCCGACGCACTCCAGCGTCCACGGCAGATCGGCCACCTCGGCCAGCGCCTCCACCAGCCGGTGCTGCCCCTTGCGCGGCGTCACCGACGCGACGCACAGCAGCCGGGTGCCCTCGTCCGTGCCGGACGCCTGCGGCGCCACATCGGCACCCGGCGCGGCCACATGGACCCGGCCCGGGGCCAGCCCGTGGTGCGCCACGAGCCGACGGGCCGCCCAGCCGCTGGTGGCCACCACCGCGGGCATCGCGCGCAGCGTCTTGCGCTCCAGCGCGTCCAGGTCCGCCGCCCGGCCCGGGGCGAGCCCCGTCTCCTCGCCCAGCGGCAGATGCACCAGCACCCCGAGCCGCAGCCGTTCCGCCTCGGGAACGACGAGGTAGGGGACGGCGCAGGCCACGAGGCCGTCGAGGAGCACGATGCTGCCGTCCGCCAGCTCCGCCAGGAGCCGGGCCAGTTCGGCGCGCGCCACGGGCCCCGGCTGCGGCCAGCTGCCCGCGATCGTGTGCTCGCGGACGTCCCAGCCGATGCCGGGCAGCTCCCGGCAGATCCGCCGGTCGTACGTATTGCCGCCGCTCGGCGTGGCCGGGTCGTCCACCCCGCCGGGCATGACGACGTGCACTTCGCGCACCGGCGGCGGGACGGCTCCGCCGCCGAGGCCCAGCAGGCTCCCGGGATGGTCGAGGTGCGCGGTCACAGGTCACGCTCGTAACTCGCCCAGGCGACGTGCGATTCGTGCAGGGTCACCTTGATCCCGGCGAGGCCGCGCGCGCCCTCGCCGAGCGCCCCGGCGTGCACCCGCTCCGCGAGCCGGTCGGCGATGACCTTGGCCAGGAACTCGGTGGAGGTGTTGATCCCCTTGAAGGCGGGCTCGTCATCGAGGTTCCGGTAGTTGAGGTCGCCGACCACCGCGCCGAGTTCCTGGGTGGCCAGTCCGATGTCGACGACGATGTTGTCGTCGTCCAGCGCGGCGCGCCGGAAGGTGGCGTCCACCAGAAACGTGGCGCCGTGCAGACGCTGCGCGGGTCCGAAGACCTCTCCGCTGAAGCTGTGGGCGACCATCAGGTGATCGCGGACGGTGATGCTGAACAACGGCCCTCCCGGTCCGGCGGCACATCTCGGCTTCTAGTACGGCCGATGCCTTCCCCGTGTTCAGCCGCAGCTCAGCCTTGTTCAGACGGCTTTGCGCGCGCCTCAGTACCGCACCCGGTGACAGAGGCCCGGCAGTTCACCGGCGGCGATCCGGGCCATCACCCCCGGCAGCTCCTCGAACGCGCATTCCCCGGTGACCAGCGCGTCCAGCGCGGGGTCGGCGAGCAGCTCCAGCGCGAGCGCCAGCCGGTCCGCGTAGCCGCGGCGGCCGCCCCGGACCGGGGACACCGTCCCCACCTGACTGCTGCGCACGGTCAACCGGCGCGAGTGGAACGCCTCGCCCAGCGGCACGCTGATCCGGCGGTCGCCGTACCAGCTCAGCTCGATGACCGTGCCCTCCGGGGCGAGGAGTTCCAGGGAGCGCGCGAGACCCGCCTCGCTCGCGCTGGCGTGCACCACCAGATCCCGCTCCCCCTCGGCCTCCTCCGGCAGCGCGAAGTCCACGCCGAGCGCCTTGGCGAGCTCCGCGCGCGCCGGGTCGGCGTCCACCAACTGGACCCGCACGGCCGGATAGCGGGCCAGCAGCGCGGCGACCGACGCCCCGACCATCCCCGCCCCGATCACCGTGATCCGGTCGCCGAGCAGCGGCGCCGCGTCCCACAGGGCGTTCACCGCGGTCTCCACCGTCCCGGCCAGCACCGCCCGCTCGGCGGGCACGCCCTCCGGTACGGGCGTCACGGCGCTCGCCGGGACCACGTACCGCGTCTGGTGCGGGAACAGACAGAAGACCGTACGGCCCACCAGCTCCCGCGGCCCCTCCTCGACCACCCCCACATTGAGGTAGCCGTACTTCACCGGCCCGGGGAAGTCGCCCTCCTGGAACGGCGCCCGCATCGCGCCGTACTGGCTCTCCGGCACCCCGCCCCGGAACACCAGCGCCTCCGTGCCGCGGCTCACACCGGAGCACAGCGTGCGCACCACCACCTCACCCTCGGCGGGCTCGGGCAGCACCACATCCCGTATCCCACCGTGACCGGGGGAGTTGAGCCAGAAAGCACGGGCGACGCGCTCCATCTGCGTCCTCCTGGGAATCGAGCAGAAACTCTGCGCTGAAACAACGGGCCACGCATCGCGCTGAACAAACGGGAGACGCGCCACGTACGGGACATCATCAAGCCGCGCACACGCTACGCGGCGCCAATCGACACTGTCACACAGCCGGAGGGGTGCCCGGTGGCCCTGAACCACACACACAACGCGAGGCTGTTGCGGCAGGAGACGGCGGCGGGAGCGGGCGTACAGATCCTCCTGCTCACGCTTCTGGGCGCCTCGCTCGACCTGGGGCCCGCGGGCTGGCTCACCGGCCTCGCCTTCGCGGCCGTCTCCTGGGCCGTGCTGACCCGCGCCGTCTCCCGCTCCTGGCTGTCCTCCTTCGGGGCCGCCAACCGCGTCACCCTGGCCCGGGCCACCCTCGTCGGGGGCGTGACCGCGCTGGTCGCCGACTCCTTCACGAGCCCGCCCCGGGTCGCGGTCCTCACCGCGCTCACCGCGGTGGCCCTGATCCTCGACGCGGTCGACGGCCAGGTGGCCCGCCGCACCGGAACCTCCTCGTCGCTGGGCGCACGGTTCGACATGGAGGTCGACGCCATCCTCATCCTGGTGCTCAGCGTCTACGTCGCCACCGCACTGGGCCCCTGGGTGCTGCTGATCGGCGCCATGCGCTACGCCTTCGTCGCCGCCGCCCGCTTCCTCCCCTGGATGAACGCGCCGCTCCCGCACAGCATGGCCCGCAAGACGGTCGCCGCCCTCCAGGGCGTCGCCCTCCTCGTGGCCGCCACCGGACTCCTCCCGGCCCCCGCGAACCTCGCGGCCGTACTGCTGGCCCTGACCTCGCTGATCTGGTCCTTCGCCCGGGACATCGCGTGGCTGTGGAGCACGGACAAGGCCGCCCGCGCCGAGGCGCGGACGGAACCCGAGCCCCCCGTCGCCCGCGTCACACGCCTCGCCGCCCGCCCGGTGCCCCGCGTGGTGCACGACGAACCGGTCCCCGCGCGCAGCGCGTGACCGCCCTCCCGGCGCTCCCGGTTCAGCGCGTCCTCACTCCTGTGACCAGTGGGCGATGCGCACCTGCTCGGGCCGCTGCGGGCGAGGCCACGTGGCGATCCTGCCGTGGGGAACGCCGTGGAGGCGGGCCATGAGCACGGCGGCGTCGTCGTGCCGGCCGCCGGGGTGCTGTCGCCCCAGGAGTGCGTCGCACGCTTCCTCCAGCGACAGGTGGGGGGTGGTGAGGCTGCGGCGCACGGCGGACAGCCCCTCCTCGATGTCCTCCTCGCGGGTCTCCACCAGACCGTCGGTACACATCAGGAGAAGGCTGCCGGGGTCGATGGACAGCTCGAATGTGTCGATGGCGGGGCTTCCCACCCCGATCGGCGCGCTGACGGGCACCTGGAGCAGTTCATCCTTGCCGTCCGGGCTCACCAGGATGGGTGGAAGGTGCCCGGCGCTGGCGAAGGTGGCCCGGCGGGTGAGGGGGTCATAGATGCCATACAGACACGTGGCCAGGATGGTCTGGTCGAGCCCTTGGGCGAACTGGTCGAGGCGGAGCAACAACTGCGCGGGGGGAAGGTCCAGGGTGGCGAGGGTTTTGACGGCGGTGCGCAGTTGGCCCATCGCCACGGCCGCATGCAATCCATGACCTGCCACATCACCGATGACCAGGCCGACCCGGTGGCCGGGCAGCCGGATGGCGTCCAGCCAGTCGCCGCCCACCTGCGTGGTGCGGCTGTACGGGTGGTACCGGTAGGCGATTTCCACCCCTGGCAGATGCGGCGGCAGCATGGGCAGGAGACTGCGCCGCAACACGGCTGAGGTTCTGGCCTGGTGGTGGTAGAGGCGGGCGTTGTGCAGGGACAGGGCCGCCCGCTCGGCCATCTCCTGGCAGGCGGCCAGGTCCGCCGGGAGGAATGCGGGGCGCCCTGGTTTGCGTCCGAAGACCAGGAAACCAAGGACCGAATCCCGCACGGTCAGCGGCACCAGCATGACGGAAGAGTCAGTGAGCACCGACCGGGCGGACGGGCTGTCGAGTTCCGCCGGCAGCTTCCGCAGGATGTCCCGGTCGACCCGGGGAATGAGGACAGGCTCGATGAGTGCGAGAAACCGGGCCATTGCCGTGCCGGATGGGTAGGCGAAGGTCTGCCCCGCCTGGAGTCCCTCCCCGTGCCCCGGGTCGTCATGGTGGACGGCGGCCACGCGGTGCATCACCGAGGCGGCGCGCGGATTCCGTGCGGTGGAGTCGTCTTCCGATGCGGTCACATGATCGTGGAGATGAACCGAAGCGAAGTCGGCGAACCCCGGAACAGCCGAGGCGGCCAGGAGGCGAGCCGCGTGGCCGAGGTTCAACGTGGTACCGATGTCGCTGATCGCCCGTTGAAGGAAAGCCAGCCTGGCCCCCTCGCCCTCCATGTGTGCGTCGGCCGTATCGTGCCGGTCGGGGACGATGCGGTTCGGAACACTTTGTGGTGCCTGCAACTAGGCCCCCTTGACGTGATGTCGGGCAGCGGTGGCGCCCATGTGACGACGAGGAGCACGGCGACCGACGCGCCATCCATAAAGGGCCCGGATCGTCCGACAAGACCGTATCGCCTGAATCGCTCCAAGGTGGTCACTCAAAGGAGTGGTCTGGCGCGGAGTGAGATGACGCATGCCTCGCCGCCGGGCCCGGCAGCGCAGGTCTGCGTCATGCCGGGGCCCGAATGCCGGGCTGTCCACCGTACTTGCCCTACGGGGGACAGCTTTTGCCTGGGTTGTTATGCGTCGGGCCGCCAGTCGAACGGGAAGTGCTTGCTGGACCCGCCTCGGTACTCGCGGGAGAAGTCAAAGCCTTCGGCGTGGTCCGCGCTCACCACACCCCATGTCGCAACCTGGCCGGGCCCCACCTCCGCCCCAGGGGCGTTGATCAACTGCACCCGGCGCCTGGGGTCCGAGGTGGGACCGGTCAGTGCCGTGGCGCCCACACTCACCTTGTCGGACACGGCCGCGCGCCAGTATGCGAGATCCGGCGCGGCGTCGAAGTGAATCGGGGCGTATTGCACGTCGCGCACTTGGCTGATCAGTGAACCGAACGTGCCCGGCCATCCCCCGGCGTTGCCGCGGAAGATCTTCTCCAGGGCGTCCCGCTGTGCGGGCGTCCCCTTCGCGTCGATGTAGAACATCGCCGTCATCGTGGCGTCAGGGTCGTCCACCCACATGTTTCCGGCGAACTCGCCGAGCGCCACGACGCCCAGGCCGTCCAGGCGTACATCCCCGAAGTGCCCTTCATGGATCTGCCATACGAGCGTGAACAGGCAGGCGCCGTTTGTCGGAGCCTGCGCGAAGGTGCAGGGGCAGGGCATCGAGCAGCTGCATACGTCGAACCACTCGCCCTTGAGGTGCCAGTTCGTCTCGCTCATCGCGGTTCCCCTTCCCTATATACCCCCTGGGGGTATCTCCGTGACACGAGGTTATCCTGCCGCCGCGACTGCGTCAAATACCCCCAGGGGGTAACGGCCGTGCAGCCTCACGGCCCCGCCCGGGTGGCCCCGGGAAGGCCGGGGGTGCGCCAGATCTCACCCGCCGCAGGGGCCCTGGCGCCCATGGCGAACGCGGCCGTGGCGCAACTGCCGAAGTAAGACTGGCCCAGATCGAGAAGGGCGCGGAGCAATCCGGGGCCCTTGCCCTACAGGAGGGCCCAGCTCCACGCACGTGAGACTTTCAGGCCGCGCTCAGGCGCCGGGTCACCTGCCCAGAAATGCAGAAAACCCCTGCTGGGCAGGGGTCTTAGCTGGTGTCCGAGGGGGGACTTGAACCCCCACGCCCGATAAAGGGCACTAGCACCTCAAGCTAGCGCGTCTGCCATTCCGCCACCCGGACCAGGTGTCTGCCGTCCCGGCCCGCGGCCGTTCCGACGTGGAAAACCATAGCAAACATCAGAGCGTGCTCGATCACGCGGACGGCCCCGCGGACGGCGGCGGCCGATGGGTCGCCGCCGGGCCGCCGGTGGGGCGCCGCTGTGTGACGGGGGCATGACGGCGGTATTGCGGCCTTGGGCTGCGGCGTCGGGGGGTGGAGGATGGCGGAGTGGCCCCGCGGTGGGCCGGTCCGGGTGGACCCGGCCCGGGGGCAGGGAACGACGAGGAGGCAGCGTGAGTGAGTCGCAATCGGGCGGGACGAAAGCCGGAACGGTCAGGGGCGAGGACGAGGTCGTCGATCTGTGCCGCGATCTGATCCGGATCGATACCAGTAACTACGGCCCCGATCACTCCGGCCCCGGTGAGCGGGCTGCCGCCGAGTACGTCGCCGAGAAGCTCGCCGAGGTGGGGCTCGAACCGCAGATCTTCGAATCCCGCAAGGGCCGGGCCTCGACGGTGGCGCGCATCGAGGGCGAGGACCCGTCCCGGCCCGCGCTGCTCATCCACGGCCACACCGACGTCGTACCGGCCAACGCCGAGGACTGGACCATTCACCCCTTCTCCGGCGAGATCGTCGACGACTGCGTCTGGGGCCGGGGCGCGGTCGACATGAAGGACATGGACGCCATGACGCTCGCGGTCGTCCGCGAGCGGCTGCGCACCGGCCGCAAGCCACCGCGCGACATCGTGCTCGCCTTCCTCGCCGACGAGGAGGCGGGCGGCGTGTTCGGGGCGCGGCACCTGGTCAACAACCACCCGGAGCTGTTCGAGGGCGTGACGGAGGCGATCGGCGAGGTCGGCGGCTTCTCCTTCACCGTCAACGAGGACCTGCGGCTGTATCTGATCGAGACCGCCCAGAAGGGCATGCACTGGATGCGGCTCACGGTGGACGGCACCGCGGGCCACGGCTCCATGACCAACAACGACAACGCCATCACCGAGCTGGCGGAGGCGGTCGGGCGGCTCGGGCGACACAAGTTCCCGATCCGGGTGACCAAGACCGTACGGTCCTTCCTGGACGAGCTGTCCGACGCGCTCGGCACCCCGCTCGACCCGGACAACATGGACGAGACGCTGGCCAAGCTCGGCGGCATCGCGAAGCTCATCGGGGCGACGCTCCAGAACACCGCCGCGCCGACCATGCTCGGCGCCGGGTACAAGGTCAACGTCATCCCCGGGCAGGCGACCGCCCATGTCGACGGCCGCTTCCTGCCGGGTCTGGAGGACGAGTTCCTGGCCGACCTCGACCGCATCCTCGGCCCGAAGGTCAAGCGCGAGGACGTGCACGCGGACAAGGCCCTGGAGACGACCTTCGACGGGGCGCTGGTCGATGCCATGCAGTCGGCGCTCAAGGCCGAGGACCCGATCGCGCGCGCCGTGCCGTACTGCCTCTCCGGCGGCACCGACGCCAAGTCCTTCGACGACCTCGGCATCCGCTGCTTCGGCTTCGCGCCGCTGAAGCTGCCCCCGGAGCTGGACTTCGCCGGGATGTTCCACGGCGTGGACGAGCGGGTTCCGGTGGACGGGCTGAAGTTCGGCGTGCGGGTCCTCGACCGGTTCCTGGACGCGTGCTGAGGGGCCCTGGATGGCCTAATCGTTCACACATACTGAATGCATCACAAAGGGTGAATGCTGTCGTAGCTTGATAGCTTGATTGCTCCCTCCTCGTTACATGGGGTGTGCGGCTCGTGACCGGGCCGCGAAGCCGAAAAGGGGGCGGGACGATGAACCCCGGCCTTCGGCGACTACCGCATCGATCACGTGACGTTGAGTCACGGTCCACCGGAACGTGATGCCGGCGGTCCGGGAATGCGCGCGACGCGCACTCCCGGACCGCCCGGGCATGGGGGTGCGGGCGCGAGATCGCCCGCACGCGTTCCGGCCGGGCCACCGGCAGGGGAGCGAAAAGTTATGCGACAGGTTGCGAAAAAGGGCCTGATCACCGTAGCGGCGGCGAGCGGCATGCTGGCCGTGACCGGAGGCTACGCACACGCGGACTCGGGGGCGACCAGCAGCACCGGGAACTCGCCCGGCGTCGTGTCGGGCAACAACATCCAGGCGCCGGTGCACGTGCCGGTGAGCCTGTGCGGAAACACCGTGAACGTCCTCGGGTTCCTCAACGACGCCCGGTGCGGCAGCGGTGCGCAGCAGGGCTCGGGCAGCTCGGCCAACTCCGGCAGCTCGGGCAGCTCCGGCAGTTCGTCCAGCGGCTCCCAGGCGGGGAGCTCCTCCGCCCAGGGCGGCACCGGGACGTCGCCGGGGGTCGGCTCCGGCAACAACGTCCAGGCCCCGGTGCACGTTCCGGTCACCGTGTGCGGGAACAGCATCGGTGTGATCGCGGCCGGGAACAGCGGCGGGGGCGACTGCGACGGTGTGGTCGAGGCCGTACCGGAGAACCCGGACAACCCCGGGAACCCTGGCAACCCGGGTAACCCCGGCACGCCGGGCAACCCCGGCAACCCCGGCACGCCGGGCAACCCTGGGAACCCCGGCAACCCTGGTAACCCGGGGAACCCCGGCACCCCTGGCAATCCCGGTAACCCGGGCCAGCCCGGCACCCCCGGCAACCCCGGTCAGCCGAACAACCCGGGAGATGACACCCCCGGTAACAACGGCGACAACGGCGACCACGGCAACGGGCCCGGGGCGCACGCCGTCGACCCGGCCGCGCACCTCGGCGGTTCCCACCTCACGGGCAACGAGCAGCTCGCCCACACCGGTGCCGGACCGGTGGAACTGGCCATCCCGGCCGCCGCGGGCATGCTGCTCGCGGGCACGGTGCTCTACCGCCGGGCGCGCGCCGCGCGGCACTGACCTCGCCCATACCGTCTGACCTGGGCTGATCCGGTCGGATCACAGCGGGCCCCGCCTCGTGCGGGGCCCGCCGTGCGTCACCAGGTGGCGCGGAGCTGGCGGATGATTCGACGCCGCAGCCGCACTCTTCGGCTGCCGTCGGGGTTGAGTCTCAGTCGATCCAACTCCCAGTGTCCGTATTCGGCATGGTCCGTGAGCAGGCGGGTAGCGGCGTTGCGGGACACCCCGCGTGGCACATACACGTCGCAGAATTCGTATTCCGGCATCGCATCTATTGTGCGGGAACTGCCCTGGTACGGATAGCGTCTGCACTATGTCTGATGCTGCGCAGCCATCCGCTGCCGAGGTACGCGCCGCCGCTGAAGCGGTGAAAGCCGCACTGGACCGTCACCTCGACGCCGTCGAACGCCGGTCGGGGGAAGGCGACCCGGCCGTCTACGCCGCGTTCAACGAACTGGCCGCGGCAGCCGAGGTGTACGACGAGCTGCTCTACGACACCTACGACGAGGTCACGCCCTTCGAAATCCCGGGCGACGACAGCCTGCCCGCCTATGCGGGCCCCGACGAACCCAGCGCGCTCAGCGTGCTGATCCGCCGGGACTACGCGGTCGTCGAACCGCAGCGGCTGCTGTCGCAGGCGCAGCGCATCGTCGACCTGGATCCGGACCTCGACACCGGAGGCGGCCGCCTGGGCGGTGGGACGGCCGGTGCCGGGGAGAGCGTCCATGCCGCTCTCGGCGTCGTGTTCGGCGAGTTCGAGCCGGACGAGATCGCCTCCCGGCACAAGGAGTTCGGCCTGGAGGAGGGCGACTCGACCCTCTGGGTCTCGGCCCTCGAAGAGCCCGCCGAACCGGGCGAGTGGCTGTCCGCCCCGTTCGACCAGGCCGATCCCGAGCAGATCGTGTGCCGCTTCGACGTCAGCTCGGTCTTCGACGAGGAGCTGGACGACGAGGACGATCTTGAGGTGCTGGGCCCGGGGAGCTGAACCCGGCAGCACCGCCGCACCCCGGGCCCTCCGGCCGCACCCCCGCGGCCGCAGGGCCCGTACCGCCCGTCTCGCCCGTCATCCGGTGGGCGGCGCCTGGGTCTGGAGCAGGGACCGCAGGCGCGTGGTGCGGTCCTTGAACGGGATCTCCGCGACGGCCCGGGGCAGCGCCGCCTCCGCGCCCTGCACCACGGACAGATGCCGCTCGCCCCGGCCGAAGGCGGTGTAGACCCAGGCCCGGGTCAGCCCGGGCGCCGCGTCCCCCGGCAGCACCACGACCGCGGCGGGCCAGCGCATTCCGGCCGCCTGATGGGCGGTGAGGGCCCAGCCGTGCCGCACCAGGTCGCCGACCTGCTCACGGGGCACCACCACCGGCGCACCCGCGCAGTCCAGCCGCAGCCCCTCGGCGTCCGCCGACACCACGGTGCCCGGGAGGGCACGGCCCGGCGCCGGGCTGTAGGCGACACGGTCGCCCGGGTCGAAACCGGCGAACCGGCCGGGGCCGGGGTTCAGCCGCTCCTTCAGCGCCGCGTTGAGGGCACGCGTCCCCGCCGCGCCACCATGGCCGGGCGTGATCACCTGGGTCTGCTCCGACGGCACGCCGATCGCGCGCGGCACCGAGTCCGCGACCAGCTGCACGGTGCGGTGCACGGCCTCGCCCGGGTCGCGCACGGGGACGATCACGACCTCCTTGCCCGGCGCCTCCACCTGGTTCAGCTCGCCGATGCCGATGCCCGAGACCAGCTCGCCGATCGGCCCCGGGTCGGGCGTACGGGAGACCACCTGCGGGCAGCGGCGGGCCGCCACCAGGTCCGCGAAGACCCGGCCGGGCCCGGCCGACCACAGCACGCCCGGGTCCCCGCTCAGTACCAGCCGGGCGCCGTCCGGCAGGGACTCGACGAGCATGGCCGCCGTCTCCACGTCCAGCTGGGGCGCGTCCAGCACGGCGATCAGGTCCACCGCCAGCGCGCCGTCCTCGTCGCGCCCCGGGCCCTCGCCGCCGGAGAGCAGCCCGGCGACGGTGACGGCCGCGTCGGCGCCGACCTCCGCGGCCAGCCGCCGCCTGCCGTCCTCGCTGTGCGCCGCGGCGCACACCCGCAGCCCCATGGACTGCGCGGCGGCGACCAGCGCGGCCGGTTCGGCGCGGGCCGCCTCGCCACCGCTGTGCGTGACCAGGCCGTGCGCCGCGACGGTACGGATCAGCTCGGCGGCGGAAGGGGACGGCGCGGCGCCGGCGGCCGCCTCCCAGTCCGGCGCCTCGTCCTTGTGCGCGTCGGCGAACGTCGAGATCAGCCGGGCGAAGCCGTCCGCCAGGCTCTCCTCCGCGAGCGCGTAGCGGTCGAGCCCCAGCAGCACCCGGACCGGCTGCTCGGCCTCGTCGTCGGGTGCGGCGGGTACGGGCGGCCGGGCGCCCGCGGGCGCCTCCAGAGCGTCCTGGAAGACCAGCACCCCGCCGCCCGCGATGGCCGCCCGCAGCGCCTCGTCCGGGTCCGGCACGGACACCTTGGCGAGCGCGGCCCGCAGCGCGGAGGACTCCAGCGCGGTGTGCCCTTCGAGGGCGGCGCGCTCCAGCAGCCAGCCGGTGAGCGCCTGCGAACGGCGCTCGTCGTCCGGCCCGCACTCCGGCCCCAGCAGGGCGCGCGCGAACCCATCGGCCTGGTCGGGGCGCACCCCGGGGACGGCGAGCAGCTGCCAGGGGTCCTCGCGCAGCGCCTCGGCCGCACGCTCGCCGAGCGTCTCGGCGACCGGTACGGCCAGCGCCTCGGGCGCCCCGCCCGCGGCCAGCACCTCCCGGACTCCGGCCGCCGCGGGACGCGCCGGTGGCGCGACGGGAGCGGGAGCGGC
>NZ_RIBZ01000287.1:0-36173 GCF_003721215.1 Streptomyces botrytidirepellens | reverse complement strand
GGGGGGCGGCGTGATGGCCACCGATGGCCCGGAGCCGACCGACCCGCCGGAGCCGACCGAGCCGCCGGAGCCGACCGACCCGCCGGAGCCGACCGAGCCGACCGGCCGCGCCTCCGCGATCCGGCCGTTCCTGCTGACGGCGGGCCGGGTGGCGGGCGGCGGCACCGCGCCCCCGCTCCCGGTCGAGGCGCAGGTCGTGGCGACGTCGGACGGGCTCTCCTCCCTCCGCGCGCTCGCCTTCGAACGCCACGACATCGTCGCCGCCTGCCGACGCCCGCAGTCGGTGGCGGAACTGGCCGCCCAGCTTCGGCTGCACCTCAACGTGGTGCGGGTCCTGGCGGAGGACCTGTGCACCGCCGGACACCTGGCGGTCCACGTGCCGGACGCCAGGACCGTCCAGGACATCTCCGTACTGCGAAGGGTTATCGATGGACTCCGCGCCGTCCCCGACTCACGGGGCACACTCCGCGACAGCAGCTGAACCCGCACCACCACCGCTGCCGGTCAAGCTGGTCATCGCGGGCGGCTTCGGAGTGGGCAAGACCACGGCCGTGGGCGCCATCTCCGAGATCCGCCCGCTGACCACGGAGGCCGCCATCACGGAGGTCGCGGCGGGCGTGGACGACCTCACCCACACCCCCGGCAAGACCACGACCACGGTCGCCATGGACTTCGGCGTCATCACCATCGACCCGACCCTCAAGCTCTACCTGTTCGGCACCCCGGGCCAGGACCGGTTCGGCTTCATGTGGGACGACGTGGTCGAAGGCGCCCTCGGCGGCCTCGTCATCGTGGACACCCGCCGCCTGGACGACTGCTACGCGGCCGTCGACTACTTCGAGCACAAGGACATCCCCTTCGCCGTCGCCGTCAACGCCTTCGACGGCGAGGTCCAGCACGAGCTGGACGAGGTGCGATGGGCCCTCGACGTCTCCGAGCACATCCCCCTCACCGTCTTCGACGCCCGCGAGACGGGCTCGGTCCGCGACGCGCTGCTCGTCGTCCTCGACGTGGCCCTGGCCAGGGCGAAGGCCGCCGAACCGGCCTGAAGCGGGCCCCTGTGGGCCGGGCCCGACCTTACGCTTCAGAACGGCAACGCCGACAGCCTGTTCAGCCACAGAATCGTCGGAACGCCACAGGCGACACCCCAGATACCGCTCACCATGAACGCGGCCAGGGCGATCCCCAGCCAGGCCACGCGCGTCGGTACGAGCACGCGCGTGGGGTCCTGTGGGTCGTAACGGATCTCGTCCCCGCGGCCCCGCAGATGCGCGTTCGCGGTGACCTCATGGCCATCGAGGGTGCGAAAATGCACGCGGTAGCTGTTGGGGCTCTCGCTCAAGAGGTCGGTTTCGAACCTCGCGCGTACGGTGACGCCCCGGCGCCATATCACCCACCGTGTGTCGAGTTCGGCCATGCCCACCCATATGCGCAGCATGCCGATGCTCAGCGGCAGCGACAGCCAGGCCAAGAGCCCCAGACCGCGTGGCTCCACCGGCAGCCACACGGCCGGCGGCAACCCCAGGACCACGTACCAGAGGGCGCGCCGCCACCACGGACTGCCATGCAGCACCCGATCACGCAGACCCGTCAGTACCCGCACGGGCCAGACGGGCACCACCTCCCGGCTGACCGGCCGGGGGTGCTCCGCGGGCCCCGCGTCGTCCATGATCGCCTCAATGTCGGCGCCGAGCGCGGCGACCACCGCCGCATCGCGGTGCCGGACCGTCATGACCGCACCGTTCTGGGCCTCGTCGACGAGCACCACGGTCAGCGACCGCCCGGCGGCCTTGACGCGGCGGACCCGCGCCCCCGGCACGGTGACGGCCGTACGCCCCCGCCTCCAGCGCAGCGCTCCCGGCTCCACCCACACCCGGGTCCGGCCGCGAGTCAGGACAACTCCTGTTAAAGCCTTAGGATTCGATTCCCCCACAACAGCGGATCCTAGAGCCGCCAGGCGACGGATACACCCTCCGGGAACGGAGTTCTTCGTCTGTGAGCTGACGCCGCACGGAACCGTTCGCTCACCCGAGTTCCCGCACCCGCCCGGAGCGCCGCAGCCACGTACGCGTCGCCGACCTCAACGCCCGTTTCCCCGGCCTCCTGGCCCTGGTGGCAGCCTGGACCCCGGACGCGCCGTAATCCCCTGATCATCGCCGAGGCACGGCGCTAAGGTCCCGTGTCATGCAACTGACCGTTCTCGGCGGCTGCGGGGCCTGGCCCACCGCGGACCAGGCATGCAGCGGCTACCTCGTCGACTACGCGGGCTTCCGTCTGCTGGTCGACCCCGGCTATGCCACGCTGCCGCGCCTGCTCCAGCACAGCACCGCCGACGCGATCGACGCCGTGCTGATCAGCCACGGACATCCCGACCACTGCGTCGACCTCAACCCCCTGTTACGCGCCCGGGGGCTGAGCGACGACCCGCCGCCGCCCCTCCCCGTCTACGCCCCGCACGGAGCGGTCGACGCCGTCCTCGCCCTCGACAAGCCGACCATGCTCGCCGGTGCGTACCGCCTCCACGAGTTCACGCCCGGCGACCGGTTCGAGATCGGCCCCTACACCACCGACACCTGGCTCCTGCCGCACTTCGTCCCCAACGCGGGCATCCGGCTCACCACGCCCGGCGCCGTACTCGCCTACACCGGCGACACCGGCCCCAGCCCCGACATCCCCCGCCTCGCCCAGGGCGCCGACCTGTTCCTGTCGGAGGCCACGTACGTCCACCAGGTCCCGACCGGCGACGCCCCGTACCTGCTGACCGCGCGCCTGGCCGGTCAATACGCCCACCAGGCAGGCGCCGCCCGCCTCATGCTCACCCACCTCTGGCCGGGCACAGCCCCGGAAGCCGCGCAGGCCACGGCGGCGGAGACCTTCAATCCCCCCATCGCCATCGCCACCCCCGGCCTCATCACCCGCCTGTGACCGCGAGCGTCGCTCATGAGAGTCCTTGGACAGGGCGTTTGCCGGGTGTCAGACGCTCACCGCAGCCTCTGAGACTCGTCGGTTGGCCGAGCCGGTTTCTGCTGGTGGCTATATCGGACTCCCGGTACGCGGCCGCAGACCTACCGTGGTTGCATGTCCTCCCCGATCACGGGCACCGCCGCCGGCGTGCCGTTCACCGCCCTGCCGCCGGCCGGCAACGGCGCCGCGCCGCTGATCGTCACCTGGCACATGTTGGACGCGCCGAGGTCGAACGCCGCGTTCGCTGCCGCGTTGCCGATGCACGACCTGCCCGTGTGGCGGGTGCACCTCGGCATGCCGATGTGCGGGGCGCGCATGGTCGACGGCAGCACGGCCGCCATCATGGAGTTGGCCCGCCAGGATGTCCTGATGTCCTACCTGTGCCCGTTCGTCCGACAGGCGGCCGAGGAGTTCCCGGCCGCGCTGGCGTCGATCCGCGCGCAGCTGCCGGTCGATGACGGCCCGATCGGCGTGCTGGGCGGGTCGCTCGGTGGGGCCGTTGCGCTGCGGATCCTTGCCGACACCGAGATTCCGGTCTTCGCCGGCGCCGTCGTCAACGCCGCCGTCCGGATGCGGTCCGTGGTCGGCCTGTTCCCGGGCCGCTACCCGTATGACGCCGAGTCCGAGAAGGCTGTCGGCAGCCTGGACTTCGTCGCCAAGGCGGGCGCCATCGCCGGTCGCGCACCGCTGCTGGTCGTCAGTGGCGAGTTGGATCACCCCGGGCTGCGTGGCGACGCGTTGGACCTCGTCGACGCACTGGGGGAGCGGTCCGAACTGCTGTCGATCCCTGGATTGGCGCATCCGCTCGCCGAGGAGCCCGGCATCGAGCCCGCCCCGCAGCTGCCACTGGCCCGCGAGGTGGACGCCGGCCTCACCAGATGGTTCCGACGCCACCTCGCGGATGCACGCCAGGTCCTCTCCTGACTGGGACGCCCCCGGATGCCGTCACCACGGGGGCGCCTCGATGCCGAGGGCACGGGCCGGACCAGCCAGCCCCCTGCCGCCCCGCTCATCCGAAGGCCCCGCTCTCGTCCTCATCGGGCCCGGGGAGCCGCCTGCCGCGGCTGTCCGCGACGCGGAGCGCGTCTCGCAGCGCCTCGACCAGACGATTCGCGAGGAAGCGAAGCTCTCCGGCTTCCGCTTTGGGGTTGCCGAGCAGTGCGTCGGCGTGGCCGAGGAGCTCGGCGCCCATGCGGAGCTGCACGGCTTCCATCTCGTCGGCAAGCCGCGACAGATAGCCCTTGCCGTCCTCACCGGGCACCAGGTAACACGGCTTCCCGGCGGGCCCGTTCCACGGCATCAGACGCGGTTGCGTGCTCACCGGACGACCACCATCCCGTGCGGAGCGCACAGCAGCTCCACGCGAGGAGTGTCCCGCTGCTGCGGACCAGGCTCCTGATGCAGGTTCGCCCCGACTGCGGGCAGACGCGCCCGGCCGGGCAGCAATGACCGCAGCAGCCGCCATGCGATGGGGCGGATATGGTTCAGCACGTTGACGCTCCTCAGTAGCGTTGAACACGCCCCCGGGCCGTTCGCGCGGTCGCGGGGGTCTTGTGCTGCCAACTCTGCTGCGGAGTAGCGGTGCTGCCTTCCCGCCCCTGGCTATCCCCATCATGGGTAGGCTGAGAGTCAGGACTGTGTGACAGGTTGTCACCGACGGGCGCAGTGGGGCACAAGATGACCACGTACCAACCGCCGACCGCACTACCGCGTGAAGTTCTGAACCACCCGGAGATGCGTGCCGCGATCGTGGCTCATGACTTCGGTGCTGTCTTCTCCCTTGCCCGAGACTTAGCCAAAGTCAGCTATTCGAAGATTGCCGCCGAGTGCGACCTCAAGCCCGAGCGGGTCGGCACGTTGGCCCGAGGCCAGGGCCGTATTACCTCGTACGACAAGATCGCGACGATTGCCGATGCCTTGCGCATCCCCGGGCATCTCCTCGGCCTCGCTCCCCGTGACTGGGAAACGGCCACATCCACGACTCGAGAGGGGAGCGAAACAGTGCGGCGCAGGGAATTCTTCCGGGCCTCGGCCGGGGCAGGTCTGGTCCTCGGGCTGCCCGAGTTGGCCCAGCTCAAGGCCGGTCGTCAGATCGGTCGAGACGTGCCGGACCAGTTGCGGCAGCGCACAGCGCGACTACGGCGACTCGACGATGTCCTCGGCGGGGGCGACACCTACCGCGTCTACCTCGGCGAGTACCAGGCGACCAAGACGATGCTGCGAGAGGGCAGCTACACCGAGGAGACCGGCCGCGCGCTCTTGTCGGTGCTCTCCGAGCAGGCGCAACAGGCGGGTTGGGCCGCGTTCGACGCGGGTCGGCACGCCGAAGCCACCAGCCTCTACGAGGACAGTCACCAAGTCGCCACCGAAGCGGGAGACACAGCCCTCGCCGGAAACGCTCTCGCCTTCCTCGCCTACCAGAGACTCAGCCGGGATCCCACTGTCGGGATAGACATCGCCGTCCAGTCATGTGGCACCGCGGGCCCGGACGCCCCGCCCGGCGTACGCGCACTGCTTTACGGGCGCCTCGCCTGGGCGTACGCCGCCGCCGGGGACGCGGACGAGACCGAACGAGCCCTCGGCGCCGCCGAATCCGCACTCAGCGAGGACGATGGAACGCCACAGCCCGACTGGGCAGCGTGGGACGGAAACGGACTACAGATCATGGCGGGCCGATGCTGGACCGAACTACGCCGACCCCTCCGTGCCGTTCCCGTCCTGGAGGACTTTCTCTCCCGGTACGACGACACCCACGCCCGTGACAAGAGCCTCTACCTGTCGTGGCTGGCGGATTCCTATCTGACCGCCGGAGAAATCGAGGAAGCCGCGTCCGCCACCGGCCGCGCACTGGAACTCTCCGCCGGGGTCGCCTCCGTCCGCCCGCGCCAGCGCCTCGCGCCGATCTTCCAGCAGCTCAGGTCCCACCGGGACCTTCCGCCCGTGGCCGAAGTCTTGGAGAAGGCCAGGGCATGAGGTGTCAGTCCGCCGGATTCGGCTCCCCGCGCCAACGGATGATCTGACGGAGGCACTGCCATATGACCACCCGCCCCCAGCCAGGCACCGCCGAATGGGACGCCTACCTGGCGGAAGGGAACGCCAAGCAGGCGCGCAAGCGCGTGTCGGCCGACGTGCTGTTGCGCGATGCCGCCGGGCGTGTGCTGGTGGTCAAGCCGACGTACAAGGAAGCGTGGGATCTCCCCGGCGGGATGGCCGAGGCGAACGAGCCACCCGCGGACGCGGCGAGGCGCGAGCTGAGCGAAGAGCTGGGCCTTGCCGTCGAGCTGCGCGGGCTTCTGTGCGTCGACTGGGTCGCGCCACACGGCCCCTGGGACGACCAGCTCGCGTTCGTCTTTGACGGAGGCACGCTCTCGGCCGACCAGATCCGATGCCTGTACCCGCGCGACCACGAACTCTCGGCCTGCGAGTTCATCGCCCCGGACGACGCCCTGGCGATGCTCCCGCCCCGCACTCGGCGACGGGCCGCTGAGGCGCTCGGAGCCCTGGCCGGGCGGCAGCCCGCGTATCTGGAGAATGGCGAACGCGTCGTGCCCTGACGGTGCCCGGCGTGGCGTCGAGCTGGCCGTACGCCCGTGATCCCCGCTCCAGGGCGGTGTGCGACGTGGCGGTAGGGTGCGTGCAGGTGTCGATGGGATAAGTGGGTTCGATGCGGTTCAGGTCATGGAGCAAAAAGGCCCGCCTCATCTCCGGGGTGTGCGTCGTGGCGGGGATCGCGGCCGCTGTCGCCTCGTATTTCCTGTTCTTTTCGAAGGTTTCCGTGGAGCCCGGTCCCTTTGCCGACAACCCGAAGTGCTCGGATGTCATTTCCCGGGCACCCGAAACCGTTCTCCATAAGCAGCGCGACGACGTCACCGGGGACGGCGTCGCCGCCTGGGGGGACGGTTCGGTCGTGCTGCGCTGCGGTGTCACACCGCTGCGGCCGACGACCAACCTGTGCGTAGACGTCAACGGCGTCGACTGGGTGCTCGACGAGAAGCGCGCGCAGAAGGACGGGGTGCAGGTCCTGACGACGTACGGCCGCACCCCCGCGGTCGAAATCACCGTCGAGGGCGATGGCCCCAAGGCCGGAGACGCGCTGGTCGACGTGAATCGGGCGGTCCGCGGCATTCCGCAGAAGTCGAAATGCCTCTCATTGAGCGACACGCTCTGAGCAGATTCAGCGACTGACGAGAAGGCCGTCCACCACGGCGCGGAGCCCGTCCAGGTAGGTGTCTTCGGCGGTCAGGGGCGCCCAGTTGTCCGCGACCTGGGCCAGGCGGGGAAGCTCGTCCGGGTCGAGGTCGGCGAAGATCCGCTCCCGGTAGGTCGCGCGGTCGGCGTCGGGCCCGGCGTCGGCGCGCCGCCGGGCCGCTGTCGCGCGGACCACGATCTCTCCGGCGGTGTAGTACCAGATCGCGCGGTAGCCGTGCACGGCCCGCTCGGGGGTCAGGCCGCATTCGACCAGGCCGTCGACGATCTGCTCGACGAACCACAGCGCGGACGCGGACATCAGGTCGTCGGCGGTCAGCACCTCCACGATCCAGGGGCAGGCGGCGAGCGCCTCGTGGATCGCGGAGGCGGCGACGATGATCCGCTCGCGCGGGTGGGCGGGGGGTTCGGGGCGGCGCAGCGTCCGGGCGGCGTGGTCGTCCAGCAGCAGGAGGAGCAGTTCTTCCTTGTTGCGGACGTGGTGGTAGAGCGCCATCGGCGTGCTGCCGATCTCCGTGGCGAGCCGCCGCATGGTCAGCCGGTCCACGCCGTCCTCGTCCACGATCCTGCGGGCCGTCGCGACGACCTCCTCGCGTGAGATGCGGGGAGGTCGGCCACGGGTTTTGCGCGGTGCGGACGGTTGCGGCATGGCCCCATCATCCCCCAGGTGTCGACAATGGCGATCCTCTCCCGCTATTTTCCTTACGCGTACGAAAATTCATGCCGACCGGAAGGACGCCGTCATGACGACGACCCCCATCGACCTGTTCGCCTCAGCGCTGCGGTTCCACCCCGACGGCGGTGTCCGGGCCGCCGAGCGGCAGATGAAGGGCAGCGACCCCGACGGCGCCTGGCAGGTCGCCACCTTCCACGTCGAGACCGACGCCGACGTCCACGCCGACCACTGGGAGATGCACCCGGAGGCCGACGAGGCGGTGTGCTGCCTGACGGGCGGGGCCCGCCTTGCCTTCCGTCCCACGTCGCCCGGCGGCACCGAGGACGTGGTGCGGTTGGCGGCGGGCACCGCCGTGGTCGTGCCCCGCGGGCGCTGGCACCGCCTGGAACTCGACGCCCCGAGCGACCTGATGTCGATCACCCTGCGCCACGGCACCCGCCTGGAAAAGCGCACCGATACGCACTGACGTCACATCGCGGAGTCCAGGCGTTCGCGCTGCTCGGCAGTCAGCTCAAGCGACACCCCCGCGACCGCCTCGTCCAACTGCTCCACCGTGCTGACGCCGACGATCGGCGTGGCCGCCGGGGTTCCGCCGGTCAGCCACGCCAGCACCACCCGGTTGCGGTTCGTGCCGGTCTCGGCGGCGATCTCGTCCAGCGCCGCGAGGCGGCGGGCGGTGCCGGGGTGGTCGTACTCCGCCGGAAGCGGCCGGTCCGGGCGGGTGTAGCGGCCGTTCAGCAGCGGCGTATACGCCCACAGCGCGATGTCCGGGTGGTGCTCCAGGTAGTGCAGCACCTCGTCGCTGACCACGCCGAACCGGTGCCGTACGAGGGGCTCGGCCACGGGGCGAGGGTGCAGATACGTGTGCTGCTGCTGCACCGCCGTGAAGCCCGCCCCGCCGTGGGCCCGCGCGAGCTGCCGGGCCCGTTCCAGCTGCCATACGGGGTAGTTGGAGCAGCCGAGGCGGCCGACCGTACCCGCGGAGACCAGTTCGTCGAAGGCGGCGACCGTCTCGTCCAGCGGTGTGGCCGCATCGGGCTTGTGCGCCCAGTACAGCTCGACGTGATCCGTACCGAGGCGCCGGAGACTGCCCTCGATGCCGCGCTTGATCACCCCGGCCGAGAGCCCTTCGGCCGTGTCCGGGAAGCGCCCGGCCTCGGTCGGCTCGCAGCCCACCTTGGTGCTGATCCTGACCCGGTCGCGGACGCCCGGTCGGCGCGCCAGCCAGCGCCCGAGCAGCGTCTCGCTCTGCCCGCCGAAGCCGGTCGGGTCCGACCAGAACGCGTAACAGTTCGCGGTGTCGATCCAGACGCCTCCGGCGTCCACGAAACGGTCCAGGATCTCGAACGATCGCCGCTCGTCCTGAACCGTGCCGAACAGCATGGCGCCCAGCGCCAGTTGAGGATTCATGTCCGTCACGGTAGGCCGATGCGGATCGGCGGTAGGCTCCAATCTTGTGGCGATTTCCCAGACCAATTTCGCGTGGGCGACGCTGCTGGAGATCGGCGCGACGGAGCCCGGCCGACGTGGGCGCCGCCTGCACGACCGCCTCGCCCGCGCGCTGCGCACCGCCATACGGAACGGCAGGCTGGCGGAGGGCGCCGCCGTGCCGCCGAGCCGGGCGCTCGCCGAGGAGCTGGGCTGCTCCCGCTGGGTCGTGACGGAGGCGTACGGGCAGCTCGTCGCGGAGGGCTACCTCGCCGCCCGGACGGGTTCCGCCACCCGCGTCGCGTGGTCACCGGATCCGGACACGGCGCCGCCGCGGCCCCGCGCCCGGCCCGTACCGGCGCCGCCACCGATCCGGTACGACCTCGCGCCCGGCCTGCCCGACCTGCGGGCGTTCCCGCGCCGCCGCTGGGCGGAAGCCGTCCGGTCGGTCACCGGCTCGGCCGTCCACTACGACCTGGGCCTGCCCGACCCCGCCGGGCACCCGGGCCTGCGTACGACCATCGCGCAGTACTTGCAACGCTCGCGCGGCGCGGACGCGCACGCCGCGGCCGTATCCGTGTGCGCGGGCGTCACCGACGGCCTGGTCCGCACCTGCCGGGCGCTGCGCGCCGACGGGATCGCCGACCTGGCCGTGGAACACCCGGGCTGGGGGCGGCTGCGCGACGCCGCGACGAGCGTCGGACTGCGGCTGCACCCGGTGCCCGTGGACCACGACGGCCTCCGCGTCGACGCCCTCGCCCGCACCCCGGCCCGGGCCGTCGTCGTCGGCGCGGCCCACCAGTTCCCCACCGGCACGGTGCTGTCCCCGGCCCGCCGGGCCCGCCTGGTGCGCTGGGCCCGCGAGGTGGACGGCTACGTCATCGAGGACGACTACGACGCCGAGTTCCGCTACGACCACCACCCGGTCGCCGTCATGCAGGGGATGGACCCGAGCCGGGTCTTCCTCCTCGGCTCGGTCAGCAAGACCCTCTCCCCGGCCCTCGGCCTGGGCTGGCTGGTCGCGCCCGCCGCCATGACCCCGGCGCTCCGGGCGGCGAACCCCGTTGCCGCCGCGCCCCCGGTGCTCGACCAGCTCGCGCTCGCCACCTTCATCGACCGCGGCTGGTACGACGCCCATCTCCGCGCGGCCCGGCGACGGTTCCGCTCCCGCCGCGACCTGCTCGTACGGACGCTCGGCGCCGAGCTGCCGGAGGCCCGGGTCGCGGGCACGGCCGCCGGGCTGCACATCCTGCTGCACCTGCCGGACGGCACAGACACCTCCCGCGCGGTGCGCGCCGCGGCCGCCGCCGGGCTGCGCGTGGCGGACCTCGACGACTACCGCGTGCAGGACGCGGCGGACCGCGCGCTCGTCCTCGGATACGGGAACATCAGCGACACCGAGATCCCCGCGGCCGTCGCGCTCCTGCGCGAAGCGCTGGCGGCGCGTACGCCCGGGGTCTGACGCGACGCCATGCGGATACGCCCGGCGGCGGACGAAGCCCCGTCCCCGGGCCGGACGCCGGGCGATGTGCCCTCGCGGAAGCATCAAGGGCACCGAACAACCACACATCGCTGATCGAGGAGCGCCGGCATGCCCACCACCGTCTCCACCACCGCCCCCGCCGACGTGGGCGACTTACGCGTCCCGCCCTGGGCCCGCCGCGCCGCGGCAGCGGTCGTCTGGGCGTCCCTGCCCTCGGCGCTCTGGCGCCTCGCCGTGGTGCTGGGCGTTCCCCTCGGACTGGGACAGTCCGAATACGACGCGATGAAGATCCCCGGCTGGGGCCTGCTGGCGCTGCCCCTGCTGTCCCTGGCCCAAGAGGGCCTGGCCTGGCTGACCCTCGGCCTGGTACGCCCATGGGGCGAGGTCTGGCCGCGCCGGCTCCCCTACCTCGGCGGCCGCCCGGTCCCGATCCCCGCCGCGGTCATCCCGGCGGCGTTCGGCACCCTCGCCTGCACGGTCTACGGCGTGTTGCTCGTCTGGACGACCCTGCACGCCCAGATGGACATCACCCCCTGGGGCAACTGGCTCCTCACCGCCTCCTACCTCCCGCTCGTCGCCTGGGGCCCACTGCTGGGCGCGGTGACGCTGCACTACTACCGCCGCCGCACCCGCGGCTGAAGCCCAACCGTGAAGAGGGACTGCCTAGATGCCCGGGAACGGTGGCATGATGCGGACGATCACGATCAGTTGGTCCCGCGGTGCCACCAGGAAGAAGAACCAGCCGCCCGCCGCATCCATACGGCGCATGCCTCCTGGCCGAGGCCCGTTGCCCAAGTCGCGGACATCGACCCCCGTCCCGGCCGGCTCGACCAGTTGCCAGAATCTTGTCGATGGCAGACGCGTCGCATCAGGCTTGTGCCGCGTCACCAGCCTCGGCGGTGTCCTCCCAGCGATGGAACTCTTTCGCGACGTACGGCTGCCGCTGGATGTGGACGTAGACAGCCCACTGCGCAACGAACCGCTGGAGCGGAGCCAAGTCGGAGGCCTGGCAGGACTGACGAGGAGCTCAAGCGGCGTGCGGTACGAAGGAGACACGAGTCTCTTCCGTATCGATCGACACATCCAGCGCGGCATCCAGTGCCTTGGCCAATGCGCGCAGGAGCGGAAGGGCGGGGGCGGTGCCGCCGCCTTCGAGGCGGTCGATCTCGTCCATGGTCAGGCCGGTTCGCTCGGCGAGCAGGGCCTGGCTGATGCCCAGGGCCGTTCGACGGTCGTAGACGGCCTGCCCGAGGGCGATGGCGGCACCCGCTTCGACGTACGCCGGGTCCGCCCGATGCTCCTCAGGGACCGGGCCGGTTGGGGTACATGTTCGAGGTGCCCAGCACGCATTGGTCCTCTACGGCCACCACGACGTGCCCCGGTGGCGGTACCACCCACATGTCGTGCGCCTGCGCCTCCGTCTGGAGGGGGTCGTAGCAGAAGGTGTCCGCCTTGCGGACGATCTGCTCGATGATGGGCCAGACCTGCGGCCAGTCACGTTCCTCGAACGCCCGGATTTCCACCCGTCATACGCTAGCGACGGCGTTCAGCCTTTTCGATCGAGTTTCCGTGGCCTCAGCCATCCGCCGGGGCCACGCCGATCGGGCAGGAGACGCCCGTGCCGCCGATGCCGCAGTAGCCTGCGGGGTTCTTGTCCAGGTACTGCTGGTGGTAGGGCTCGGCCGGGTAGAAGGGGCCGGCGGGGAGGATTTCGGTGGCGATCTCGCCGTAGCCGGAGCCGGTCAGGACGGACTGGTAGGCGGCGCGGGAGGACTCGGCTTCGGACTGCTGCTCGGGGGAGTGGGTGTAGACGGCCGAGCGGTACTGGGTGCCGACGTCGTTGCCTTGGCGGAAGTGCTGGGTGGGGTCGTGGGACTCCCAGAAGAGCTTCAGGAGGGCGCCGTACGAGGTGACCGCGGGGTCGAAGACGACGCGGACGGCCTCGGTGTGGGCGGTGAGGCCGCTGCACACCTCTTCGTAGGTGGGGTTCTCGGTGTGGCCGCCCTGGTAGCCGACCAGGGTGGTCCAGACGCCGGGGGCCTGCCAGAAGACGCGCTCCGCGCCCCAGAAGCAGCCGAGGCCGAAGTCGGCGACGGCCAGGCCCTGCGGGTACGGGCCGTTGAGGGGGTTGCCGAGGACGGTGTGGCGGTCGGGGACCGTGAAGCCCGGTTCGGGGCGGCCCTTCAGCGCCTCCTCGGGGGTCGGGAGGTGGTTCTGGCGGCGGCTGAACAGCATCGGGACGGCTCCTCGGGGCAGAGGGGTAGGGGCGGCTACCCCGTACAACGGGCGGCGGTGGCGTCGAATTCCGCGGCGCCGCTCACTTCGGCAGGGTCGCCGGGGAGCCGCCCCGGCCCTCCCAGCCCGCGACGGCCAGTGCGCGGTAGACGGCGTACTCGGCGGCCGGGTCCGCCCCGTACGACCAGGGCACGGCGCCCACGTGGCCGTCCACGTGGCGCAGCTGCTCCATGGCGTCCGCGTACCGCTCGGACCGGACCAGGAACCAGATCAGCAGATGGCGGACGTGGGGGAGGACCGGGTGGTCGGCGGGGGCCTGGCGGACGGCGTACAGGGCGCCCTCGACCGCCTTGGTGACCACGTCGCTCTGGTACAGGCTGCGGACGAGGTTGACCTCGGGCAGGTGCTCGAAGACGCCGAAGAGGGGGAGGGCGGGGAGGAGGCTCTTGCCGGGGGCGGAGGCGGCCGCGGCGTGGGTGAAGCGGTCGGCGCGGTCCTGGGAGCCGTGCCACTTCTCGCACCAGTAGTGGAGGGCGGCGAGGTGGGCGCCCATGTGGTGCGGGGCGCGGTCGGTGACCTTGGTCCACAACTCCTCGAAGTCGGCCTGCCGGTAGGGGAGACCGCGGGCGACGCCGAGCTCGACGATGTACGGAACGGGGTCGTCCGGGGCCAGCCGCGCGGCCTCGTGGCAGACGTCCCGGGCCTCCTCCAGGATCATCCGGAAGTCCTGCGAGGACGGGTCGAGCAGCGCCTGCCGGACCAGGAACTCCGCCTGCACGGCGGCCGCGCCCGGGTCCTCGGGGGCGGCGACGCGCCAGGTGCGCAGCCACATACCGCCCCGGCCCGGGGCCTGGGCGAGCGCGTGGGCGGCGGCCCCGGCGAGGGTCTGGACGCGCTGCCAGCGCAGTTCGGAGGTCACGTCGGTGAGCGCGAGCAGCCGGGCGGCGGGCTGCCAGTCCTGGCCGGACTGGACCTCCTCCAGCACCTCGATGAGCTGGGGGTCGGGGCCGGGGAGCCGTACGTCGAGCTGTTCGCGCGGTACGAAGCCGTACTCACCCGGGTCCGTGGCGCGCATCGCGCCCTTCAGGGCCTCGCGGCCGCCGCGCCTCCGCCGCAGTGCGGGCAGCACGATCAGCCCGCCGATCATGACGACGGCGATGAGGAAGATCAGAAGCTCCATGAGGTGTCCCCGTGTGAAGTCCCGTGACGGCTTGTGGTCCAGCCTATGCGCCATGGCGGACATTGAAGACGGCCGTTGAATCCTGGACGGGCCCGCCGCGGAATCCTCCGGGTGGCCGCCGCGCGTTACGCTCGGGCCCATGACCGACCAGCACCCCCACAGCTTCGAGACGCTCGCCATCCATGCGGGCCAGGAGGCGGACCCGCTCACCGGCGCCGTTGTTCCGCCGATCTACCAGGTCTCCACCTACAAGCAGGACGGGGTGGGTGGCCTGCGCGGCGGCTATGAGTACAGCCGCTCCGCCAACCCCACCCGCACCGCCCTGGAGGAGAACCTGGCGGCCCTGGAGGGGGGCCGCCGCGGGCTCGCCTTCGCCTCCGGCCTCGCCGCCGAGGACTGCCTGCTGCGCACGTTGCTGGTGCCGGGCGACCACGTGGTGATCCCGGACGACGCGTACGGCGGTACGTTCCGCCTCTTCTCCAAGGTCGTCGAGCGCTGGGGCGTGGAGTGGTCGGTCGCCGACACCTCCGACCCGGCGGCGGTACGGGCCGCGCTGCGCCCCCGTACGAAGGTGATCTGGGTCGAGACGCCGAGCAACCCGCTGCTGGGCATCACCGACATCGCCGCGGTCGCCGACATCGCCCGCACCGCCGGGGCCCGGCTCGTCGTCGACAACACCTTCGCCAGCCCGTATCTCCAGCAGCCGCTGGCGCTCGGCGCGGATGTCGTCGTGCACTCCACCACCAAGTACATGGGCGGCCACTCGGACGTCGTCGGCGGCGCGCTGATCGTCTCCGACCCGGGTCTCGGCGACGAACTCGCCTTCCACCAGAACGCGATGGGCGCCGTCGCCGCCCCCTTCGACTCCTGGCTGGTGCTGCGCGGCATCAAGACGCTCGGGGTACGGATGGACCGGCACAGCGCGAACGCCACGCGCGTCGCGGAGCTGCTCGTCGCCCACCCCAAGGTGACCGAGGTCTTCTACCCGGGGCTGCCCGAGCACGTGGGCCACGAGACCGCCGCCAAGCAGATGCGGGCCTTCGGCGGCATGGTGTCGTTCCGGGTCACCGGCGGCGAGGAGGCGGCGGTCGAGGTCTGCAACCGGGCCCGGCTGTTCACGCTCGGCGAGTCGCTGGGCGGCGTCGAATCGCTGATCGAGCACCCGGGGCGGATGACCCACGCCTCGGCGGCCGGTTCGGCGCTGGAGGTGCCGGCGGATCTCGTACGGCTGTCGGTGGGCATCGAGTCCATCGACGACCTGCTGGGGGATCTCACTCAGGCGCTCGCCTGAAGTCCGTCGCGATTCACCACCCCTCCAGCGGAGGGGTGGTGTCGGCGGGCGGCCCCGCCCACGGATGGACCACCGCCGCCCAGACGGTGAACGCGACGACCGCGGCGAACAGCACCGCCCAGCCGACGGTCCGCGCCGCCCGGCGGCGGCGCAGCATCCGCTGCCCGCGCCCGGCCGCCCGCGCGGCCAGATCCGGCGGCAGCACCGGGTGCGGTCCCTCCAACATCCGCCGGACCTGGTCCTCCTTGCGGTCCGGGAAGCTCATCGCGCCGCTCCCGCCGGATGGTGATCGGCGATCGGGGGCGTGCCGGGAGCGCGGGGCGGGGCGGTGCGCATCAGGGTCACCGCGCGCGTGCAGATGGCCCGTACGCGCTCGACCGGCAGGCCGAGCGTGGCCGCCGTCTGTTCCTCCGCGACCCCCTCGTACAGCCGCAGCACCAGCACCAGCCGCTCGCGCGGGGTGAGCCGGTCCAGCACGCCGCCGCGCGGGCGGCGGTAGCGCCGGGCCCGGTGGGCGTAGAGGGCGGCCAGCTCCTGGCGGGTGCGGTCGTACGGATCCTCGCCGCGCAGCCGGTCCCAGCGGGCGTAGGTGCGCGCGAGCGCGACGGTCAGCAGGGCTTGCGCGGCGTCGGTGCCGGCCTGGGCGTCCCCGGTCGGTTCCCCCGTGAGCAGTGTGGCCGCGTGCAGCAACCTGCCACCGGCGCCCGCGACGAATGCCTCGAATTCCCGGGCCCGGCGGCTGTCCCGTGCTGCCCGCCGCTCTCGCACCGCGCCCTCCGCCTGTTGTTCCTCAAGGACACGGCAGGCACGGGCGCCCGGTCAAGGGTTCGGTCGGCCGGGAGTCCGGTCGAAGATCGACGGTCAAGGTCGACGGTCAAGGTCGACGGTCAACCGTCGAAGGCCGAAGGGGCGTCCCTGTGGTTCAGGACGCCGGTGCCGCCGCCTGCGGCACCGCGCCGTGCGCGGCGGACAGGGCGACGTTGAAACGGGTGAGCAGATCGCAGAACATGTCGCGCTCCTCCACCGTCCAGTCGTCCGTGACCTGCGCCATCAGCTCGCGCCGCGAGGAGCGCACCTCCTCCAGGCGGGCCTTGCCGCGCGGGGAGAGCTGGAGGACGACGGCGCGCCCGTCCTCGGGGTGCGAGGTGCGCTTGACCAGGCCGGAGTCGACCAGCGGGGCGACCTGCCGGGTCACGGTGGACGAGTCGATGCCCATGCCTCCGGCGAGTGCCTTGACCCCCATGGGGCCTTCCTGGTCGAGCCGGTTGAGCAGCAGGTAGGCGGCGCGATCCATCGAGTTGCGGGCCTGTCCGACGCCGCCGAGCCGGGTCTGCTCCGCGCGGCGGGCGAAGACCGCGACCTGGTGCTGGAGTGAATCCAGTACGCCTGTGTCGAGTTGAGTCGTCATGTCCGATTGGGTGGGCATGGCCTAGGGCTCACTTCATGCGGTGGTCTGTGGGATGTGGCACAGAGTACGCGGCCCGGGCCCGGCCCGTACGGGGGCTGCGGAAACCTGCCCACAACCGGCCAACCCCCGGTCGCCCCGGCCCGGCCGTGTTTCACGTGAGCTGCGAGACTGGGGCCATGGCTCCACGACCCGGCGGAGAGGACGGGCCCGGCAAGGCCCCGCACCCCGCACGCTCCGTATCGTCCACCCCGCTCGCGATCACCCTGGACGATGTGCGCGAGGCGCAGAAGGCGCTCTCGGGGGTCTCCCGGCTGACCGCCCTGGAGGGCAGCCGCTTCCTGACCGGTCTGGTCGGCGCCCCGGTGCAGCTGAAGTGCGAGAACCTCCAGCGTACGGGCTCGTTCAAGCTGCGCGGCGCCTATGTGCGGATCGCGCGGCTGACGTCGGAGGAGCGGTCGGCGGGAGTGGTCGCGGCGAGCGCCGGGAACCACGCTCAGGGCGTCGCGCTCGCGGCCTCGCTGCTGGGGGTGCGGTCGACCGTCTTCATGCCCGAGGGCGCGCCGCTGCCGAAGATCGCGGCGACGCGGGACTACGGCGCGGAGGTCCGGCTGGAAGGCCAGATCGTGGACGAGACGATGCGGGCGGCGCAGCGGTACGCGGAGGAGACGGGCGCGGTCTTCATCCATCCGTTCGACCACCCGGACATCATCGCGGGGCAGGGCACGGTGGGCCTGGAGATCCTGGAACAGTGCCCCGAGGTGCGCACGATCGTGGTGGGCATCGGTGGGGGCGGCCTCGCGGCCGGGATCGCGGTGGCGGTGAAGGCGCTGCGGCCGGATGTGCGGGTGGTGGGGGTGCAGGCGGCGGGCGCCGCGGCGTATCCGCCGTCGCTGGCGGCGGGGCGGCCGGTGTCGGTCGAGGCGCCGGTGACGATGGCGGACGGCATCAAGGTGGGGCGGCCGGGCGACGTGCCGTTCGGGATCATCAACGCGCTCGTCGACGAGGTCCGTACGGTCAGCGAGGACGAGCTGTCCAGCGCGCTGCTGCTGTGCCTGGAGCGGGCGAAGCTGGTGGTGGAACCGGCGGGGGCGAGCCCGGTGGCGGCGGTGCTGTCGGATCCGGAGTCCTTCGAGGGGCCCGTGGTGTCGGTGCTGTCCGGCGGCAACGTCGACCCGCTGCTGATGCAGCGGATCCTGCGGCACGGCATGGCTGCGGCGGGCCGCTATCTGTCGCTGCGGCTGAGGCTCACCGACCGGCCGGGGGCGCTGGCGACGCTGCTGGCGGAGCTGTCGGCGGTGGACGCCAATGTGCTGGACATCAGCCATGTGCGCATCAATCCGCGGCTGGGGCTCAGCGAGGCGGAGGTGGAGCTTCAGCTGGAGACCAAGGGGCCGGAGCACTGCGCCGAGGTCAGGGAGGCGCTGCACGGGGCGGGTTACACGGTGATGGTCTGACGGCCCGCGTGGGACGGCTCGCGGAGTGCGATTCGTCAACTCGCGTATATCGCGATGTATCGCGACTACGCTATGATTCTCTCCACTTGCTGTCGCGACGCTGCCCTTGTGGGCGGACATATGCCTTTATTGAGGGGACGCGTCCATGCGTGGCGAGAAACATTCGCCGCACGTCACGTCAAACGATCTTTCGTGGACCTGACTCAACCCGGGAACACCCAACTCTGGGAGTGCCAACATGCCAGGCGCGATCCATGCCGAGGGCCTGGTCAAGACCTTCGGCGACGTAAGGGCTCTGGACGGCGTCGACCTCGACGTGCCGGAAGGAACCGTGCTCGGACTGCTCGGCCCCAACGGCGCAGGCAAGACCACCGCGGTGCGCGTGCTGACCACGCTGCTGCGCCCGGACAGCGGGACGGCGGTGGTCGCGGGGGTGGACGTGCTCAAGAACCCCAATGAGGTCCGCCGGTCCATCGGGCTGTCCGGCCAGTTCGCCGCCGTCGACGAGTATCTGACGGGCCGGGAGAACCTCCGGATGGTGGGCCGGCTGTACCAGATGGGCGCGCGTGAGGCGAAGGCCCGCGCGGACGAGCTGCTGGAGCGGTTCCACCTCGCCGACGCGGCCGACCGCACCGCCAAGACGTACTCCGGCGGCATGCGCCGCCGACTCGACCTCGCCGCCGCCCTGGTCGTCAGCCCGCCCGTGATGTTCATGGACGAGCCGACCACGGGGCTCGACCCGCGCAACCGGCAGGCGCTGTGGGAGGTCATCCAGGAACTGGTGGCCGGTGGTACGACGCTGCTGCTGACCACCCAGTATCTGGAGGAGGCCGACCATCTGGCCCATGACATCTGTGTGATCGACCGCGGCAAGGTCATCGCCCGCGGCACCTCCGACCAGCTCAAGGCCCGCATCGGCGGGGAGCGGGTGGAGGTGGTGGTGCACGAGCGGGAGCACATCGCGGTCACCGAGCACGTGCTGCGGGTGCTGGGCAAGGGCGAGACCACGGTGCAGGAGCACACCCGCAAGGTCACCGTGCCGGTGGTCGGCGGGGCCAAGCTGCTCGCCGAGGTGATCCGCGAACTCGACACCCGTGGAGTGGAGATCGACGACATCGGGCTGCGCCGCCCGACGCTCGACGACGTCTTCATCTCGCTGACAGGCCACGGCGCCGAGGACGGCGATGCGGAGAACGGCGTGCAGAGCGGTGCTCACAAGGGAGGCAAGTGATGGCTGTTGTCGAGGAGTCCGGCGCCACCGTCGCCACCGCCCCCCGGCCGCGCGGCGGCCCGCTCGCGGGGGTCCGGGACTCTCTGGTGGTCGCCCAGCGGAACTTGATCCGCATGGTACGAATTCCAGAAGTGGTTATTTTTGGCCTGATTCAGCCCATTATGTTCGTGGTGCTGTTCAGTTATGTGTTCGGCGGCGCCATCATGGTGCCGGGTCAGGCCAGTGCGGACGCGGACGTCTACCGCGAGTTCCTCATGGGCGGGATCTTCGCGCAGACCGTCACCTTCGCGACGGCGGGCGCGGGCGCGGGGATCGCCGACGACATGCACAAGGGGCTGATCGACCGGTTCCGCTCCCTGCCGATGGCGCGCGGGGCGGTGCTCACCGGCCGTACGCTCGCGGATCTGGTGCAGACGGCGCTGACGCTGGTCGTGCTGGCGATCGTCGCGCTCATCGTGGGCTGGCGGGTGCACGACGGAATCCTGAGCGCGCTGGGCGCCTTCGGCCTGCTTCTCCTGCTCGGTTACGCCTTCTCCTGGATCGGCGCGCTGATCGGGCTGACGGTGCGGACCCCCGAGGCCGCGACATCCGGCGGGCTGATCTGGCTGTTCCCGCTGACCTTCATCTCGAACGCGTTCGTGCCGTCCAGCAAGATGCCCGAGTTCCTGGGCCACATCGCGGACTGGAACCCGTTCAGCGCCACGGTGCAGGCGTGCCGGGAGCTGTTCGGCAATCCGCAGGGCGTGGTCTCCGACGCCTGGCCGATGCAGCATCCGGTGCTGGCGTCGGTCCTGTGGTCGGTGGTCATCATCGTGGTGTTCCGGACGCTATCGGTCCGGAAGTACCGCTCAGCGACCGCCTGAGGGGTGGTTCCGGGGTGAGTCATACGGCGAGCCCCCGGCCGTCGCCGGGGGCTCGCCGTGCGTCGCGAGGGCGTTGGTCGGGCGCTCAGCCCTGGTAGGGCTTGGCATCCAGGATGCGCACCGATGCCGTACGGCCGTTGGGGAGTTCGTATTCGGCGTCCTGGCCGACCTTCTTGCCGTTCACGCCCGTGCCCAGCGGGGACTGCGGCGAGTAGGTCTCGACATCCGCGCTCGCGTATTCGCGAGAGGCGAGAAGGAAGGTCAGGGTGTCGTCCGGGTCGCCGTCGAAGGCGATGGTGACGACCATGCCGGGGGCGACCACGCCGGTGTCCGCGGGTGCCTCTCCGACCTTCGCGTGCTCCAGGAGCTGCGTCAGCTGACGCACCCGGAGCTCCTGCTTGCCCTGTTCCTCCTTGGCGGCGTGGTAACCGCCGTTCTCCCGGAGGTCACCTTCCTCCCGGGCAGCCTCGATCTTCTTCGCGATCTCGATACGTGCCGGACCCGACAGGTACTCCAGCTCGGCCTTGAGCTGGTCGTACGCCTCCTGGGTCAGCCAGGTGACGTTCTCGCTGGTCTGGGTCACAGGTGCTCCTCGTCGGTGCTGGGAATACAAATGAACGCCCTACTCAGAAGGGTGCGCCTTCAAAGCCGGGCGAAACCACGAGCCTAACAATTCCGACAGGAAACGGGGAGGAGGGAACTCAGCTCCATGCGCATGAACCGGGGCAAACCCGGCCAGTTCGGACGTGCCCGATTCAGCTGTTCGCGGCCGAGTCGCAGCCGATCAATTCGGCACTGGTCGCACGCGCGGTGGTACGCACCGTCACGACCTTGATCATGTCGTCCTGGCGCTGGTCGAAGGTGAAGCTCTTGCGGCCGACCTCTTCGTGGTAGGTGTCCAGGGTGCGCACCGTGCACACGGCGGTGGCGTCCTTGTCCTTGGTGATCTCCAGCCGGACGTCGACGGTGTCGTCCGAGGTCACCTTGAAACCGGTCAGCTGGCCGCTGACGTCCTGATCGACGACGTACGCGTATCCGAACCAGGCGATCAGCGCGATCAGACCGGCACCCAGCACCGCACCGATGATCTTCAGCTTGCGGTCGGCCCGCTCATCCGCGGAGCGCCCGTAGCGCCCCTCGGGAAGGCCCGCGCGCACCGCCGACATGATCGCTTCCTCCTGCTTCGGAGACCCGGAATTATTCGGGCCCGCTGTGGGTCACTATAGAAGCCGTCTTCCGCGACGAATCACTGAGGATCGAACTTGACTGAGCAGCTGCGTTTGATGGCCGTGCACGCGCACCCGGATGACGAGTCGAGCAAGGGCGCGGCCACCATGGCCAAGTACGTGTCCGAGGGGGTGGACGTGCTGGTCGCGACCTGCACAGGCGGTGAGCGCGGCTCCATCCTCAACCCCAAGCTCCAGGGGGACCCGTACATCGAGGAGCACATTCACGAGGTGCGCGCCAAGGAGATGGACGAGGCGCGCGAGATCCTCGGCGTGAAGCAGGAGTGGCTGGGCTTCGTGGACTCCGGGCTGCCCGAGGGCGACCCGCTGCCGCCGCTGCCCGAGGGCTGCTTCGCGCTCCAGGACGTGGACGAGGCGGCGGGCGCGCTCGTCAAGCTGATCCGCTCCTTCCGGCCGCAGGTGATCACCACCTATGACGAGAACGGCGGCTACCCGCACCCCGACCACATCATGACCCACAAGATCACGATGGTGGCCTTCGAGGCGGCCGGGGACCCCGAGAAGTACCCCGAGGCGGGCCCGGCCTGGCAGCCGCAGAAGCTCTACTACAACCAGGGCTTCAACCGGCCGCGCACCGTCGCCCTCCACGAGGCGCTGCTCGCCCGCGGCCTGGACTCGCCGTACGGGGAGTGGCTGGAGCGCTGGAAGGAGTTCTCCCGGCGCGAGCGCACCCTGACCACCTATGTGCCGTGCGCGGACTTCTTCGAGATCCGCGACAAGGCGCTGATCGCGCACCGCACGCAGATCGACCCCGACGGCGGCTGGTTCCGGGTGCCCATGGACATCCAGAAGGAGGTCTGGCCGACGGAGGAATACGAGCTCGCGAAGTCGCTCGTCGATACCTCCCTCCCCGAGGACGACCTCTTCGCGGGCATCCGCAACAATTGACCCCATGATGAGCGCGACCAGCACCCTCGCCATGACGCATCTCGTCCCGCTCGCCGCCAAGGATCTGGACGAGAACAAGGTGACCCCGGGCCTGCTCGGGTTCGTCGTCTTCGCACTGATCGGCGTCGCGGTGTGGCTCCTGATGAAGTCCATGAACAAGCACATGAACAAGGTGGACTTCGAGGAGGAGCCGCAGCCCGGTGAAGCCCGGGCCACCGCTTCCCCGAAGGGCGCCGCTGCCCCGAAGGCCAAGGGGGAGCGCACGGCGTAGCGGCACCTCCTCACCGCCGGCCACTCCGGGTCCGGACCGGGCTCGGGCCGGGCCCGGCGCGGGCTCAGCCGCGGGTCTCGCCGGACAGCACGGCCATGACCTCGCGGGAGCGGCGGCTCGGCACCATGCCGAGCTGCCAGGCCTGCCATCCCGTTTCCGGCTCCACACCGCGCTCCAGCACCAGCGCGAACGCCTCCGCGCACTCCTCCAGCCGGGGATCCCCGCCCGCCGCGGCCCCGCCCGGCTCCCGAAGCTCCCGCAGCAGCTCCGCCAGCTCCTCCTGCGCCACCGCCGTGCCGATGACCGAGCCGCCCGCCGAGGCGAACGGCAGCAGCGTGCAGCGCAGGAACCGGGCCCAGGAGCCGCCGCGCCGGTCCCCGTACCCCGCGAACAGCCGCGCCGCCTCGTCCACCAGCTCCAGCGCCTGCACCGCCCGGCCGTTCCCCGCGTCGACCACCGCCAGCTCGACGCACGACCACGCCTCGCCGTGGGCCACCCCCACCCGGTGGAAATCCTGCCGGGCGTCCTGCAACAGCTGCCGCGCGAAGCCGCTGTTGCGCAGCGAGCCGGTCTGCGCCGCCCGCAGATCACGGGTGACCCGCGCCGAGTGATGCCGGGCACACGCCAGCCCGTACACATCCCTCATCCGGCTGAACATCGTGCGGGCCCGCTCCAGCTCGCGCACCGCCGCGTCCCGGTCGCCGCGCTCCTCCAGCGCCTGGCCCAGGTAGTACAGCGTCCACGCCTCACCGCGCGCGTCCTCGTTGTCCCGGTGCCGGGAGAGGGCCTGGCGCAGCTGGTCGACGGCCGCCGACGGCTCCCCGGCCACCAGCCGGGCGCGGGCCATCTGCGTCAGCGCCCAGGCCTCGCCGCGCTGGTCGTGGGTGCGGTGGTACGCGTCCAGCGCGTCCCGCAGCTCGGCCTCCGCGCGCGGCACGTCACCCATCCGCAGACACGCCTGGCCGAGCTGGAAGTGCGCCCACGCCTGGCCGTGCAGACTCTCGGACTCCTGGTGCAGCTCCAGCGCCTGCCGCAGCAGGTCCAGCGCCTCGGCGAGCTGCCCGCGGTCCCGCTCCACGGCGGCCAGCGCGTGCATCGTCCACCCGCGGTCCCCGCGCAGCGCGTCGGGCGTCTGAAGGGCCAGCGCCTCGCGCAGCTTCGCCGCGGCCTCCGTCAGATTCCCCTGGTGGTGCAGGGTGATGCCCAGGCTGCACAGCGCGCGGGCCGCGCCCGCCTCGTGCTGGGCCTCGAAATACAGGTCGACCACCGACGACA
Source organism: Streptomyces botrytidirepellens (assembly GCF_003721215.1). Taxonomy (NCBI): domain Bacteria; kingdom Bacillati; phylum Actinomycetota; class Actinomycetes; order Kitasatosporales; family Streptomycetaceae; genus Streptomyces; species Streptomyces botrytidirepellens. The sequence continues at coordinate 12,073 of NZ_RIBZ01000287.1, read as the reverse complement.
GCGTCGTACGGGCCTGGTCCAGCTCGCCCAGCTGGCGGGCGGCGATCCCGGTGCGCCACTGCACGGACCGCACCAGCAGCCCCTGGTCGACGGCCTGGGTCAGCTCGCTGATCTCGCCCAGCCGGTACAGATCGCCGCGCAGCAGGCAGTAGTCGCACAGCGCGCCCAGCAGATGCAGCACCGCGGACTGGTCCACGCCCTCCGCGTGGCGCAGCGCCGCCGTGATGAAGCTCGACTCGTCGTCCAGCCAGCCCAGCGCCGCGTCCAGCGAGGTGAAGCCGTGGCCGCCCGCCGCGCCCTTGGTGAAGACGTCGGCGCGGGTGGACGTCTTGCCGTCGACCAGCCGGATCACCGAGTCCGCCAGCTCGGCATAGCTGCGGATCAGTCGCTCCTGGGCGGCGGTGCGCTGCTCGGGCTCCTCCTCGTCCGCCAGCCGGGCGGCGGCGAACGAGCGCACCAGGTCGTGCAGCCGGTAGCGGCTGCCGCGCACATGCTGGATCAGCCCGGCCCGGCCCAGCGCGTCCAGATGGCGGGCCGCCTCCTCCTGGTCGGCACCCAGCAGCGCCGCGGCCGCCGCCGCGCCCATGCTCGCCCGCCCGGCCAGCGCGAGGCGCCGCAACAGCCGCCGGGCGCCGTCCTGCTGGTCCGTGTACCGCAGCCACAGGGTGCGCTCGACCGGGTCGACCGGCCCGTACGCCTCCAGGTCGGTGGCGAGGGCGGAGGGGGTGCGCGGGCCCAGGGAGGAGCCTGCGATCCGCAGCGCCAGCGGCAGCCGCCCGCACAGCTCGGCGATCCGCTCCACGGACTGCCCGTCGTACGGGCCGGGCCCGGCCGGGTTCTCCGCGGAGACCCGCAGCAGCTCCTCGGCGCCCGACTGGTCCAGCGGGCCGACCTCCAGTCGGTGCACCCACGCGGCCAGGTCCGGCGGCAGGGTCAGCGGGGCGCGCGAGGTGACCAGGATCAGGCTGTCCGACCGCTCCGGGACCAGCGTGGACACCTGCTCGGCGTCGCTCGCGTCGTCCAGCACGATCGTGACGGGCAGCCCGGTCAGATGCTGGTGATACAGCTCGATGAGCCGCTTGAGGTGCTGGTCCTGGCCCGCCCGCTCCCGGAAGAGCAGCTGGTCGCGGGGCGCCCCGAGCCGGTTCAGCAGATGCAGCAGCGCGTCGCGGGTCGACAGCGGGGCCTGCTCGGCGCTGTCCCCGCGCAGATCCACCAGGCACGCGCCCCGGAACTGGTCGCGCAGCTCATGGGCCGCCCGCACGGCCAGCATGGTGCGGCCCGAGCCCGGCGGGCCCTCCAGCAGCACCACCGTCGGCTTGGTCTCGGTGCTGGCCCGCGCCTGGTGCACCCACTGGGCGATCTGGCCGGTCTGCGCGCGGCGCCCGGCGAACGGGCCGTCCGCCTGGGGGAGATGGCCGAAGGACTGCTCCAACACGGTGCGCCTGCGGGCCGCCTGGCTGCGGTCCGCGCCCCGCAGCCGCGGCGCCTGCGCGCCGGACGAGGAGGAGCGCTTGGCCGGACCGCCACCCTGGCGGGTGGCGGCCGAGGTCATCCGGTGCTGGTCGATGAACGGCCGGATGCCCCGCACCTCGACCGCCGTCAGCCATTGGAGCCGCAACTGCTCGGGCCCGCCGGGCTGGTTGCGCAGCGCCGCCTGGCGGTGCGCCGCGGGCCAGTGCGCCGCGGTGAGCTTGAGGACGGCCGCTGCCGACCCCGCCACCGCTGCGGTGACGCCCGCGCCCAGCGCCGTGCCCGCCGAGGTGCCGAAGGTGAGGTCCGCGCCGAAGGCGGCGGCCGCCGCCACCGCCGCGGCCAGCGCCGGGGTGGACAGCCGCTCGCGCCCCAGCATCGCCGAGAGCGGTCTGCTGCCCGCAGTCGCCTCGTCCAGGGCGCGCACATACGCGCCGTACTCCTCGGCCGCGGTCGCCGCCATCTCGTCCAGCGAGCCCCGCGCGCGGGTCAGCAGCACCCCGCCGTCCGTGCGGCCGCCCGTGCGCCGCACCTCCTCCTCGACGGCCCGCGTCAGCAGCCGCTCGACCTCCGTCCGGTGGCTGTCCCGCAGCACGGCCAGTGAGCCCGGCATGTGATCCCCCTCCTGCACGAGCGCCACGCGTGAATCGCGCGTTGCTCCCCAAGTCTTCCGCTTCTGCCTCATTTCCGGCAGCCCTGTGGATAACTCCCCCTGTGGACAAGAAGGTCAGGGGAGGCGTCGGGCGAGGAGGGGGCGGGAGGGACGGTCAGGGGAGGATGGAGTCGACGTAACCGCCGTCGACGCGCACGGCGCCGCCGGTGGTGGCGGAGGCGTACGGCGAGGCGAGGTAGACCACGAGGTTGGCGATCTCCTCGGGTTCGATGAGGCGTTGCAGCAGCGACTGCGGGCGGTGCTTGAGCATGAACTCGTGCTGCGCCTCCTCCCAGGGCAGCTCGTCGCCGACCAGCTCGCGCACGAACCCTTCGACGCCACCGGTGTGGGTGGGCCCGGCGATCACGGAGTTGACGGTGACTCCGGTCCCCGCGGCCTCCTTGGCGAACCCGCGGCCGACGGCGAGCAGCGAGGTCTTCGTCATGCCGTAGTGGATCATCTCTGACGGGATCACCACGGCCGAGTCGCTGGCGAGGTTGAGCACCCGCCCCCAGCCCTGCTCCGTCATGCCGGGCAGGTAGGCGCGGATGAGGCGTACGGCGGAGAGGACGTTGACCTCGAAGTAGCGGCGCCACTCTTCGTCGCTGATCTCCAGCGCGGGCGCGGGACCGAAGATGCCGAGGTTGTTCACGAGGATGTCCACCCGGGGGACGGCTTGGAGGACGGCGCGGGTGCCTTCCTCGGTCGCGAGGTCCCCCACGGCGCCCGTGGTGTTCTCGTTGCCGGTCTCGGCGCGGATGGTCCGGACCGTCTCCTCGACGCGCTCCGCGCCGCGGCCGTTGACGACGACGTGGGCGCCGGAGCGGGCGAGGCCGGTGGCGATGGCCGCTCCGATGCCTTGGGTGGAGCCGGTGACCAGGGCGGTCCGGCCGGAGAGATCGATGTGCATGGGATGACGCCCTTCTCGGTTGCGGTGGCGGTGGCGGTTGCGGTTGCGGGGGAGGTCAGCTCCCCGAACTGTGAGAGGCGTCAGGAGAGGACGCGATCGGCGGCCGCCGCGACATCTGCTGACGACCGTCCTGAGGCCGACGACCCTCCGGAGGCCGCGACGCGCGAGGCGGGGCGCAGCTCCAGGCGGCGGGAGACCAGGGCCAGCACCAGGGCGGCGGCGGCCAGGGCGGCGCCCACGGCGTTCGGCGCGGCGTAGCCGAGCCCGGCGGAGATCACGAGGCCGCCGAGCCAGGCGGACAGCGCGTTGCCCAGGTTGAACGCCCCGATGTTGACGGCCGACGCCAGCGTCGGCGCTCCGTGGGCGTGGTCCAGGACCCGCTTCTGGAGCGGCGGGACGGTGGCGAACCCGAGCGCGCCGATCAGGAAGACCGCCGCGACGGTCGTCGCCTTCCCCGAGGCGAGGAACGTGAAGAGCAGCAGGACCAGCGCCAGCCCGCCGAGCGCGGTGAAGAGCATCGGCATGAGGTTGCGGTCCGCGAACCGCCCGCCGATCAGGTTGCCCGCCACCATGCCGACGCCGAAAACGACCATGAGCCAGGTGACGGAGGACGCCGCGAAGCCGCCGACCTCGGTGGCCATCGGCGCGATGTAGGTGATCGCGGCGAACACGCCGCCGAAGCCGAGAACGGTCATGGCCATGGCCAGGACGACCTGCGTGTCCTTGAACGCGGCCACCTCGTGCCGCAGCCGCACGCCCTCCGGCTTGGGGAGGTCGGGCACCAGCTTGGCGACACCGGCCAGGCCGAGTACGCCGAGGGCGGCGACGATCAGGAAGGTGACGCGCCAACCGGCACCCTGGCCCACGAAGGTGCCCAGGGGGACGCCGACGACGTTGGCCACGGTGAGGCCGGTGAACATCATCGAGATCGCACCGGCCTTCTTCTCGGGGGCCACCAGTTCGGCGGCCACGACCGCGCCGATGCCGAAGAACGCGCCGTGGGCCAGCGAGGACACCACCCGGCCGATCAGCATGACGGCGAAGACAGGCGCGAGGGCCGAGATGGCGTTGCCGAGGATGAACAGGCCCATGAGCAGCATGAGCATGTTCTTGCGGGAGAGCTTGGTGCCGAGGGCGGTCATGATCGGGGCGCCGGTCATGACGCCGAGGGCGTATCCGGTGACCAGGTAGCCGGCCGTCGGCACGGAGACGCCGAGGTCCGCGCCGACCTGGGGCAGCAGCCCCATGATCACGAATTCCGTGGTGCCGATTCCGAAGGCCCCGATGGCCAGGGCCAGCAGTGCGAGCGGCATGAGAGGGGGTCCTTTGATGTGCGTGTACGCGGCGGAAGCCAGTGCGCAGCAGCTACAGGCATGAGCAACTACAGGCGCAGACAATAATTGCACACGCGGACTAATGCAAGCGCGGGTATAGTGGGTGCGAAGACGAGGGCGGTGAGCCCGGCCCGACAGCCCGGTTAGCCCGACAGCCCGGAAAGAGAGCGCTGATCATGACTGCCACCGATCCGGCGATGACCGCCCTGGCGCACAGCTGGTGTGCCCTGTCGCTGCTGCACGGCCGCATCGAAGGGCGCGTCGAGCGGGCCCTTCAGACCTCCCACGACCTCAGCGCGCGCGAGTACTCCCTGCTGGACGTCCTCAGCCGCCAGCACGACGGGGAGGGCGGGCACCTCCAGATGCGTCAGGTCGCCGACTCCGTCGTCCTCAGTCAGAGTGCGACCACGCGGTTGGTGACCCGGCTGGAGGACCGCGGCCTGCTCTCGCGCTACCTCTGCCCCACCGACCGCCGCGGCATCTACGTCGACGTCACCGACAAGGGGGCGCGCCTGCTGGAAGAGGCGCGCCCCACCCACAACACCGCCCTGCGCGAGGCCCTCGACCAGGCGTCCTCCGAACCGGAGCTCGCGCCCCTCGTGCAGGCCGTCAAGCAGCTCCAGGGGAGCGCACCGATCATCTGAGCGCCCCCTCGCCGTTCACCCGCGCATCAGGTCAGTTCGGGGCGCCGGTACCGCACGGGGCTGACCGTTTCGAGCGCGGCGCCGAGGCGCAGCAGGGTCGCCTCGTCGTACCAGCGAGAGACGAGCTGGATGCCGATCGGCAGGTTCCCGCTGGTGGCCCCGAACGGCAGCGACAGCGCGGGCAGGCCGGTGAGGTTGAACGGAACGGTCGCGCGCATGATGCCGCGTGCCGGGACGGTGACGCCTCCCACGTCGAACGTCGACCGGGCGTGCGGCGGGGCAGGGATGGGGCACACCGGGCACAGCAGCGCGTCGTAGTGCTCGAAGTATCCGGCGAACAGGGAGCCGAGCGCCTCGACCTGCTGCTGCGCGGCGACGTAGTCGGCCACCGCCACCTCCGGTGCGGTGACCGTCCGCCGGATGACGCCGTGCACCTCGGACTCGCGACCGGCGACGACCTGCCGGAAGTACGGCGCGACCTCGGCGGTGAACAGCACCGTGCTCAGCGCGGTCGCGTCGAGGTTCTCCAGCCCGCCCAGCGGAGCGGGCTCGACGACGCAGCCCAGCGTCCGCAACGCGTCGGCCGCCGCCGTGATGGTGGCCGTCACCTCGCCGTCCACCGGCCCGAAGGCGGGCTCGGCCGCCCAGCCCACCCGCAACCCGGCCAGGTCGCCCGGCTGGTCGACGGGCCGCGGCGCGTGCTGTACGTAGCCGTCGACGCCGTCGGGCCCCGCGAGGATCTGCAACGCGGCCATGATGTCCCGCACGCTGCGGGCCATCGGGCCGACGTGCCAGTAACGGCGGGGAACCTCGGGCCAGTGCCCGGTGACCGGGATCCGTCCCCGGGTCGCCTTCAGCGCGACGATGCCGGTGTCGTGGGCCGGTCCTCGCACCGAAATCGCGACGTCGCTGCCCAGCCCGAGCGGCGACATCCCGGCGGCGATCGCGGCCGACTCGCCGCCGCTCGAACCGCCCGGAGTCCGCTCGCCGTCCCAGGGGTTGAGGGTCCTGCCGGTGATCACGTTGTCGGTCTCGGTCCAGTACGAGAACTCGGGCAGGTTGGTCTTGGCCAGCGGAATCCCGCCGACCGCCCGGAGCCGGGCCACCGCGGTCGCGTCCCTCGCGGGCACCCGGTCCCGGAACAGCGACGAGCCGCGCGCGGCCACCATCCCCTCCACGTCCAGGGAGTCCTTGACCGTGAATGGAACACCGTGCAGCGCCCCCACGGTGCCGCCCGCCGCGACCGCCCGATCGGCGGCGCGTGCGGCGGCGAGCGCCTGCTCGGCGGCCACCGTCACGACGGCGTTGACCTTCGGATCGACCGCCTCGATGCGGTCCAGGTGCGCCTGCACCACGTCCACCGCGGAGACCCGCCGTTCACGGATCAGTTCCGCCAGGTCGGTGGCGTCCCGGTAGTAGATCTCGCCCATCGACATCCGCCCTTCCGTCACACGGCAAGATCACGGTACGCGGAGGCAACGTGCTGCTGGGACCGGTCCCGCCGGGTGGGAGAGGATGGGAGTATGCCGAACCGCCTGGCGCACGAGACGTCCCCGTACCTCCTCCAGCACGCCGACAACCCGGTCGACTGGCGGCCGTGGTCGGACGAGGCGTTCGAGGAGGCGCGCAACCGCGGGGTTCCCGTGCTGCTGAGCGTGGGGTACAGCTCCTGTCACTGGTGTCACGTCATGGCGCACGAGTCCTTCGAGGACGCCGAGACGGCCGACTATCTGAACGCCCACTTCGTGTCCGTCAAGGTCGACCGCGAGGAGCGGCCCGACGTGGACGCCGTGTACATGGAGGCGGTGCAGGCCGCCACCGGGCAGGGCGGCTGGCCCATGACGGTGTTCCTGACGCCCGACGCCGAGCCCTTCTACTTCGGCACCTACTTCCCGCCCCGCCCCCGGCCCGGCATGCCCTCCTTCCGGCAGGTGCTGGAGGGCGTGCGCGCCGCGTGGGCCGACCGGCGCGACGAGGTCCGGGACGTGGCGGGGAAGATCGTGCAGGACCTGGCCGGGCGCACCGGTATCGCGCTGGGCTCCGGCGCGCCCCAGCCGCCCGGGGCCGAGGACCTGGCCGCCGGGCTGATGGGGCTGACCCGGGAATTCGACGCGGTGCGCGGCGGATTCGGCGGGGCGCCGAAGTTCCCGCCGTCCATGGCGCTGGAGTTCCTGCTGCGCCACCACGCCCGGACCGGGGCCGAGGGCGCGTTGCAGATGGTGCAGGCCACCTGTGAGGCGATGGCCCGCGGCGGCATCTACGACCAGCTCGGCGGCGGGTTCGCACGCTACGCCGTCGACGCGGAATGGATTGTTCCGCACTTCGAGAAGATGCTGTACGACAACGCGCTGCTGTGCCGCGTCTACGCCCACCTCTGGCGGGCCACCGGCTCGGACCTCGCGCGCCGGGTAGCCCTGGAGACCGCCGACTTCCTGGTCCGCGAGATGCGCACCGAGCAGGGCGGATTCGCCTCCGCGCTGGACGCCGACAGCGACGACGGCACGGGTCGGCACGTCGAGGGCGCGTACTACGTCTGGACGCCGGAGCAGCTGCGCGAGGTGCTGGGCGAGGCGGACGCCGAGCAGGCCGCCGCGTACTTCGGGGTGACCGAGGAGGGCACCTTCGAGAAGGGATCCTCCGTCCTCCAGCTGCCCGACGGCGCGCGCCCGGCCGACGCAGCCCGGCTCGCCTCCGTACGGGAGCGGCTGCTGGCCGCGCGGGAGCGGCGGGAGCGGCCCGGCCGCGACGACAAGATCGTGGCCGCCTGGAACGGGCTGGCCATCGCCGCGCTCGCCGAGACCGGCGCCTACTTCGACCGCCCCGACCTGGTCGAGGCCGCCACCGAGGCCGCCGACCTGCTCGTACGGCTCCACATGGACAACGGCGGGCGGCTCGCCCGCACCTCGCTGGGCGGCGCCGTGGGCGCCCACGCGGGCGTGCTGGAGGACTACGCCGATGTGGCCGAGGGCTTCCTCGCCCTGTCCGCGGTCTCCGGCGAGGGCGTGTGGGTGGACTTCGCGGGGCTGCTCCTGGACACCGTGCTGCACCACTTCGCCGCCGAGGACGGCACCCTGTACGACACCGCCGACGACGCCGAGGCGCTCATCCGCCGCCCCCAGGACCCGACCGACAACGCCGTCCCCTCGGGGTGGACGGCGGCCGCCGGGGCGCTGCTGTCGTACGCCGCGATCTCCGGGAGCGGCCGCCACCGGGAGGCGGCCGAGCGGGCGCTCGGCGTGGTGCGGGCGCTGGCGGCACGGGTGCCGCGGTTCATCGGCTGGGGGCTCGCGGTGGCCGAGGCGCGGCTGGACGGGCCGCGCGAGGTGGCCGTCGTCGGGCCGGACGGCGACCCCGCGACCCGCGCGCTGCACCGGGCCGCGCTGCTGGGCACGGCGCCGGGGGCGGTGATCGCGGTGGGCGCGCCCGGTTCCGACGAGGTGCCGCTGCTGGAGGGGCGGGTGCTGCTGGAGGGGCGCCCGGCGGCGTACGTCTGCCGCCACTTCACCTGCGACGCCCCGACCGCCGACGTGGCGGCGCTGACGGCCCGGCTCGGCGGCTGACGAGCGTCCGGGGGCGCCCGGGTCACAGCGGCAGGCCGCGGGCGAGCATGCCCAGGGCGCGGTCGATGTCGTCCTCCATGGCGTCCACCCGGTGGTGGTCGAAGCTGTGGAAGACCGCCTCCTGGAGGGCGCCGAGGACCGCTCCGACGAGCACCCGCACCTCCAGGTCCTCCGGTGACCGGCCGCTGCGCTCGGCCAGCACCTCGCCCAGCAGGGTGCCGGTCTTGGCCATGCCCTCGCCCATGCGGGCGCGCAGCGCCGGGACCTGGCGGATCAGGGTGAGGCGGGTCAGCATCTCCGCGCGCTCGTCATCGGTGAGCTGCCGCGCCATGTCGATCAGGACGCGCCGCAGGGAGGACACCGGCGGCTCGTCCAGCGGCCGGTCCCGGATCCCGGCTGCCATGGCCTCGTCGTACTCGTCCGTGAGGACGATGTCCTCCTTGGTGGGGAAGTAGCGGAAGACGGTGCTGGTCGAGACGTCGGCGGCCTCCGCGATCCGGTCCACCGGGGTGGCGTCGTAGCCCTGGTCCGCGAACAGCCGGTAGGCGGCCCGCCGGATCGCCTGCCGGGTCTGGATCTTCTTGCGTTCGCGCAGCCCGGGCCGGGGCCCGGCGGGGGTCGTGTGTGCGGAGGCCATGTCGATCATTGTCGGGCAGCGGCGGGCGGTGCGGAGTCAGGAATGCTGGTAGGCGACCAGCGAGATTCCGACGTAGTGCACGACGAAGGCGGCGAGCGTGAAGGAGTGGAACACCTCGTGGAAGCCGAACCAGCGGGGTGAGGGGTTGGGGCGCTTGGTCCCGTAGATCACCGCGCCCGCGCTGTAGAGCAGGCCGCCGACGACGATCAGCGTCATGACGGCGATGCCGCCGGTGCGCAGGAAGTCCGGCAGGAAGAACACCGCCGCCCAGCCCAGGGCGATGTAGCACGGGGTGTAGAGCCAGCGCGGGGCGCCGACCCAGAACACCCGGAAGGCGATTCCGGCGAGCGCTCCGGCCCACACCAGCCAGAGCAGCAGCTGCTGTTTGCCGTGCGGGAGGAGCAGCAGCGTGAAGGGCGTGTAGGTGCCGGCGATGATCAGGAAGATATTGGCGTGATCCAGGCGGCGCAGCACCGCCGTGGCGCGCGGGCCCCAATTGCCCCGGTGGTACAGGGCGCTCGTACCGAAGAGCGCGCAGGCGGTGAGGGTGAAGATGGCGCAGGCGATGCGCCCGCGCGGGCTGTCGGCGAGGGCGGTGAGCACCACTCCGGCGATGAGCGCGGCCGGGAACATGCCGGCGTGCAGCCAGCCGCGCAGCATGGGTTTGAGAGGAATCGGGGCTGCCTCGGGCCCTGGGGTTTGGTCAACGGCGGCGTCGGGCGCGGCTGCAGTCATGGCGCACATGCTACCCAGCCACCGTCAGTTACCGGTCGTGTCGAGTGGTGATGGTCACCAAAGCGCCCACTGGACAGATGCCCCACATCGTCGGATGATCAAATGAGCGCGGTCGGCACCGGATGAGCTGAGCATCCGGGTCGCAGCCCCCAAGGGGTAGCTGTCTCCATATGCGGATATGCGTGCACATATCCGCCCAAACCCTCAAACCAAGACGCCGGAGCAGTGCGGTTCCGGCGGGATGGAGCGATCGTGGCGCCCAGCAATGTGGCTTCCGCCCTCACCCCGGCCCCGACCAGCCACCAGGAACTGATCTCCTGGGTCGGCGAGATCGCCGCCCTCACCCAGCCCGATGAAGTGGTGTGGTGTGACGGTTCGGAGTCGGAGTACGACCGTCTGTGTGCGCAACTCGTCGAGAAGGGCACGTTCAAACGTCTCGACCCGATCAAGCGCCCCAACTCGTACTACGCGGCCTCCGATCCCAGCGACGTGGCGCGCGTCGAGGACCGCACCTTCATCTGCTCCCAGAAGGAGGCGGACGCGGGTCCGACGAACCACTGGAAAGACCCCGGCGAGATGCGCGAGATCTTCGCGGGGGAACAGGGCATATTCCGGGGCTCGATGCGCGGCCGCACCATGTACGTCGTCCCGTTCTGCATGGGGCCGCTCGGCTCGCCGCTGTCCGCGATCGGCGTCGAGATCACCGACTCCGCGTACGTGGCCGTCGCCATGCGCACCATGACCCGCATGGGACAGGACGTGCTCGACGTCCTGGGCGACAAGGGCTTCTTCGTGAAGGCCGTCCACACCCTCGGCGCCCCGCTGGAGCCCGGCCAGGCCGACGTTCCGTGGCCGTGCAACAGCACCAAGTACATCTCGCACTTTCCGGAGAGCCGCGAGATCTGGTCGTACGGCTCCGGCTACGGCGGCAACGCGCTGCTCGGCAAGAAGTGCTACGCCCTGCGCATCGCCTCCGTCATGGCGCGTGACGAGGGCTGGCTCGCCGAGCACATGCTGATCCTCAAGCTCACGCCGCCGCGCGGGGAGTCGAAGTACGTCGCCGCGGCCTTCCCGAGCGCGTGCGGCAAGACCAACCTCGCGATGCTGGAGCCGACCATCCCCGGCTGGACGGTCGAGACGATCGGCGACGACATCGCCTGGATGCGGTTCGGCGAGGACGGCCGGCTGTACGCGATCAACCCCGAGGCGGGCTTCTTCGGCGTCGCGCCCGGCACCGGTGAGCACACCAACGCCAACGCGATGAAGACCCTGTGGGGCAACTCCGTCTTCACCAACGTCGCGCTCACCGACGACGGCGACGTGTGGTGGGAGGGCATGACCGAGGAATCGCCCGCCCACCTCACCGACTGGAAGGGCAACGACTGGACCCCGGCGAGCGAGACGCCCGCGGCCCACCCCAACGCCCGCTTCACCGTGCCCGCCGGACAGTGCCCGATCATCGCGCCCGAGTGGGAGGACCCCAAGGGCGTGCCGATCTCGGCGATCCTCTTCGGCGGCCGCCGCGCCAGCGCGGTCCCGCTCGTCACCGAGTCCTTCGACTGGCAGCACGGCGTCTTCCTCGGCGCGAACGTGGCGAGCGAGAAGACCGCGGCCGCCGAGGGCAAGGTCGGTGAGCTGCGCCGCGACCCGTTCGCGATGCTGCCCTTCTGCGGCTACAACATGGGCGACTACATGGGTCACTGGGTGGAGGTCGGCAAGGGCAAGGACCAGTCGAAGCTCCCGAAGATCTACTACGTCAACTGGTTCCGCAAGAACGACGAGGGCAAGTTCGTCTGGCCCGGCTTCGGCGAGAACAGCCGCGTCCTGAAGTGGATCGTGGACCGCCTCGACGGCCGCGCCGAGGGCGTCGAGACCCCCATCGGCATCCTGCCGACCAAGGAGTCCCTCGACACCGACGGCCTCGAACTGGGCGACGAGGAGCTGGACTTCCTCCTCACCGTCGACAAGGAGGTGTGGCGCGAGGAGGCCGCCCTGGTCCCCGAGCACCTCGACACCTTCGGTGACCACACCCCCAAGGAACTGTGGGACGAGTACCGGGCGCTGGTGCAGCGCCTGGGCTGACCCACGACGTCATCAGGCCCGGGGCCCGCACCACAGGGTGCGGGCC
>NZ_RIBZ01000288.1:0-15053 GCF_003721215.1 Streptomyces botrytidirepellens | reverse complement strand
GCCGGACCGCCTCTCCAACGGTCCGGCGCCCCCTCGGCGGGACAGGCCCCTCGGCCGGACAGGCCCCTTCGATCAGCGCACCTCATGCGATCAGCAGGACTCATGCGATCAGGAGGACCGTGTGCTCACTTCACGATGGCGAGGTGCCGCGGTCGCCGCGGTCGCCATATCGATGTCCCTCGCCGCCATCGCCACCGGGCCCGCCGCGGCCCGCCCCGCCGCCGGGCCCTCGATCACGGTGACCCACGGCCGTACCCAGCCGGTGTTCTCCTACGGGGACGCGGTCCGGGAACACCTCATGGTCCAGACCCGCGTCGACAGCGACGGAGATGGCACCAAGGACCGCGTGGCCGTGGACATCATCCGGCCCCGGGAGACCGAACGGGGCCTCAAGGTCCCGGTCATCATGCTGGCCAGCCCGTACAACGACACGGTCGGCCGGGGCTTCGAGGCGGAGAAGAAGACCTACGCCGCCGATGGCAACCCCTCCAAGTTTCCCCTGTTCTACGACAATTACTTCGTGCCCCGCGGCTACGCCGTCATCGACGTCGACATGACCGGCACCGGCAGATCCGACGGGTGTCCGACCATCGGTGGCAAGGCCGACGTCGCCGCCGCCACCTCGGCGATCGACTGGCTGAACGGCCGGACCACCGCCTACCGGGCCGACGGCAGCGAGGCGAAGGCCACCTGGTCCAGCGGCAGGACCGGAATGATCGGGCACTCCTACGAGGGGACCCTGGCGAACGCCGTGGCGGGAACCGGGGTGGAGGGGCTGGAGACGATCGTCCCCATCTCCGGGATCAGCTCCTGGTACGAGTTCGCCCGAACGAATGGCGCCAAGCACTGGAACGGGTTCGGCCCCTGGCTGGCCGGTTCGCTGGACTCCGACCCGCCCGCGAAGTGCCAGGCGGTGCGCGACCGGCTGGCCGCGGGCGAGGACGACGCCACCGGCAACTACAACGCCCACTGGAAGGAGCGCGACTACCTCGCTCCCCCGGCTCCCCAGGTGAGCAAGGTACGGGCGAGTGTCTTCGCCGTCCACGACCTCAGCGACTACAACGTGCGCATCGACCAGTTCGCCGACTGGTGGGCACCGCTGGCCGAGCACGACGTACCGCGCAAGCTGTGGCTCGGGCGCTACGGCCACACCGACCCGTTCGACTGGCCCGGGCGGCGCGCCCACTGGGTCGACACCGTGCACCGGTGGTTCGACCACTGGCTGTACGGCATCCGGAACGGCATCATGGACGAGCCCCGGGTCGACCTCCAGTCCGGCCCCACCACCTGGACCACCCAGGCCGACTGGCCCGCCCGCACCACCCCGTCCCCCCTGCACCCGAAGCCCGACGGCTCGCTGGCGCTCCGTCCCGCCACCGGCACCGGGGGCTTCACCGATCTCAAGCTGAGCGAGGCGGACCTCACCGCCGACCCCGCCACCGCCCGGCCCGGTCGGCTGGCGTATCTCACCCCGCCGCTGCGCACCGGCGCACGGATCTCGGGCACCCCCACCGTGGACCTCAGGGTCAGCCTCGACAAGCCGACGTCGAACCTCACCGCGCTGCTGGTCGACTACGGCGAGGACGAACGGATCGACTGGTCGCGCAACGACCCGCTGAACGGCATCCATGACGGGCTGCGCGGGCTCGCCGAGGAGTCCTGCCACGGTGAGAGCACGGGCGCGGACGACGCGTGCTACCGGAAGACGGCCAATGTGACGGTGCGCGGCCCTTCCGAGGTGATCGCCCGGGGCTGGATGGACGCGCAGAACCGGCACTCGCCGACCACTCCCGACCCGCTGACCCCGGGGGCGTCCTACCGCATCGCCTGGAAGACGCTGCCGAACGACTACCAGGTCAAGCCCGGCCACCGGATCGGCCTCGTCCTCGCGGGCACCGACGCCGACTTCCTCTACTTCGAGGACCCCACCGGGGCGAAGGTGACCGTCGATCTGGCGGCCAGCCGGGTCACCGTGCCGGTGGCCGCACGGCGTGGATGAGATGAGCGCCCGCGTCCCCCGTGGCGCCCGCGTCCCCCGTGGCGCCCGCGTCCCCCAAGGCGTCCGCCGCGCCGCGTCCGTACCGGGCGGTCAGCTCGCCGTAGCGGATGTCCTCGGCGACGGTCAGCCCCAGGTCGCCCGCCAGTGAGGCGATCTCCTCGGGGGTGAAGTGGCTGAGGAAGGGCTCGCCCGCCTCGGCGGCCCAGGCGGCGCGGGCCTCGTGGACGGCGCGCTGCTCCGGTGGCAGCGCGCCGGGCGGCTCTCCGTAGTCGAACACCACGCCGGAGCCGCCGGGCAGGGCCGCGATGAAGCCGAGGGTGTCGAGCACCGCCGCCCGGGTCAGATACGGGACGACGCCGAGCCAGCCGAAGAACGCCGGGCGGCCCGGGTCGAAGCCCGCCGCCGCCAGGCCATCGGCGAGCCCCTGTCGTTCGAAGTCGACCGGGGCGAACGTCAGCGAGGGCGGTACGGCGATCCCGGCGGCGGCCAGCCGGTCGCGCTTCCACTCCTGGGTGGCGGGGTGGTCCACCTCGAACACCCGTAATCCGGCGTCCTGTCGGGGAGCGCGGCACCCGTAGGTGTCCAGCCCGGCTCCCAGCATCACCACCTGCCGTACGCCACGTCCGACCGCGGCCGCCACAGCGTCCTCGGCGAACCGGGCGCGGGCGGCCACGCCCAGCCGGATGGCCTCCCGCTCGGGGGCGAACGCCGCCGCGAGGACCGGATTGTCGGCGTCCGGGCCGAGGATCCGCAGGGCCAGCGGATCGCTGAACACTCTGCCGCCCTCCAGCCTCTGGTGTGCCGCGCGGAAGGCGGCGGCGGCACGGGCGGTGATGCTGGGTTCGCCGGCCTGCATGGAGCGTCCCTCCCCAGGTTCCGCCGCGGGCGCACGGGACGGCGCTCCGCTGTGCGTGGCCCCATCGTGCCACCACGGACACCACCGCGGACACCTCCGGAACGAGAGGGCCCATCGGGTGCTTCCGGTCTGCCGTTCCGGTGAAGCTCGGCACCGCTCCGCTGGGTGATCTTCTGTCGTGCGCATAAATACGACAAACCACCCATTTGCCCCTCGTGAGTGCGGAGTGAATCGTGTTCCAGCACCGACGCCGCCGAACGGCGATATTCGTGGCCGCCCTGCTCGCCACCGCCACCGCGTGCGGCAGTGGCGGCGACCCCGTCACCGGCCACGCCGAGCAGAAGCCCTCCGAGACAGCGCGCGTGGCACGCGCCGAGCCCCAGAAGAAGTTCACGCTGGTGGCCACCGGCGACCTCCTCGCCCATGCCTCCGTCATCCGCCAGGCGCGCGCCGACTCGGGCGGTGAGGGATACGACTTCCACCGCATGCTGATCGGTGCCGCACCCGTGGTCGCCCAGGCCGATCTGGCGATCTGCCACATGGAGACGGTGTACGGCGCGAACGGCGGGCCCTTCACCGGGTACCCCACGTTCAAGACCCCGCCGCAGATCGCCGGCGCGATCAAGAGGCTCGGCTACGACTCCTGCTCCACGGCCTCCAACCACACGCTGGACGCCGGGACGGAGGGCGTGACCCGCACCCTCGACGCCCTGGACAAGGCCGGTGTCCGGCACGCCGGATCGGCCCGGTCCGCCCGCGAGAGCACCACACCGGCCCTCATGGAGGCCGGTGGCGCGAAGGTGGCCCAGCTGGCCTACGCGTACGGCACCAACGGCATCCCGGTGCCCGAAGGGAAGCCCTGGATCGTCAATCTCATCGACGCCGAGCGCATCATCGAGGACGCCCGGGCCGCCCGCCGGGCCGGAGCCGATGTGGTCGTGGTGTCCACGCACTGGGGCACCGAATGGCAGGAGGCGCCGGACAAGCTCCAGCTGTCCCTCGCCAAGAAGCTCACCGCGTCCCGGAGTCACGGGCGCCGCGACATCGACCTCATCATCGGCACCCACGCCCATGTCCCCCAGGCGTACGAGAAGGTCAACGGCACCTGGGTGGTCTACGGCATGGGTGACCAGGTCGCGGGCGTGATGCCGGACGAGCGCGGGCAGATGGGCTCGGCGGCCCGCTTCACGTTCACCCCGCCCACCGCTCAGGGCAGGCCGTGGCAGGTGGCGAAGGCGGAGTTCATCCCGCACGCCGTGGACAACGACCCGATCAGCGTGGTCAACCTCCCCCGCGCGCTGGAGAAGAGCCCCGGCAACAGCCACTACACCCACGCCCTGTCCACCATCCGGGAAGCGGTCCTCAGCCGGGGCGCGCAGAAGGACGGCCTGACCATGGGGCGCTGACGGCCCGGCCGCCGGGTCAGGTGGCCGCGGGCTCCTGCTCGATGTGGAACGCCAACGTGTCGTCCTCCACGTCGACTTCGACCGGGCTGTGCGGCCGCAGCTCACCGCCGAGCAGCATCCGGGAGAGCGGGTTGTCGACCTCACGCTGGATCGTACGGCGCAGCGGGCGGGCGCCGTACTCCGGCTGGTGGCCGTGGCGGGCGAGCCAGTCGACGGCGGCGGGGGTGAAGTCGACGGGGATGTCCTGGGCGCGCATCCGGCGGCGGGTCTCCTCCAGCAGCACGTCGGTGATCTGGCGCAGCTGCTCGTCGGCGAGCCGACGGAAGATCACGACCTCGTCGATGCGGTTGAGGAACTCGGGCCGGAAGTGTTCGCGCAGCGGGCGCAGCACCCGCTCGCGGCGGGACGCCTCGTCGGCCTCGGCGTCGCCGCCGCCGAAGCCGAGGACGGCGCCGCGTCCGGTGATGGCCTCGGAGCCGAGGTTGCTGGTCATGACGATGACGGTGTTCTTGAAGTCGACGGTGCGGCCCTGGGCGTCGGTCAGTCTGCCGTCGTCGAGCACCTGGAGCAGGATGTTGAACACGTCCGCGTGGCCCTTTTCCACCTCGTCCATGAGCAGCAGCGCGTACGGCTGCCTGCGCACCGCCTCGGTCAGCTGACCGGCCTCCTCGTGGCCGACGTATCCGGGTGGCGCGCCGACGAGGCGGCTGACGGTGTGCTTCTCCTGGTATTCGCTCATGTCGAGCCGGATCATCCGGTCCTCGCTGCCGAAGAGCGCCTCGGCCAGGGCGCGGGCGAGTTCGGTCTTGCCGACGCCGGTGGGGCCGAGGAAGAGGAAGCTGCCGCTGGGGCGGTGGGGGTCGGCGAGTCCGGCCCGGGAGCGCAGCACGGCGTCGGAGACGGCGGCGACGGCCTCCTCCTGGCCGATGACCCGCTTGTGGAGGTGTTCTTCCAGGCCGAGCAGCCGCTCGCGCTCCTCCTGGGTGAGGCTGCTGACGGGGATGCCGGTCTGCCGGGAGACGATGTCGGCGATGTCCTCGACGGTGACCTCGGAGACCCGGGAGCCGTGGAACTGGGTGCCGGATCCCTCGGTGATACGGGCACCGAGTTCGGCGATGCGGTCGCGCAGGGCGGTGGCGCGCTCGTACTGCTCGGAGGCGACGGCCTGGTCCTTGTCGCGGGTCAGCTGTTCGACCTCGCGCTCCAGGGCGCGCAGATCGGTGCCGCGGGCGCTGGAGCGCAGCCGTACCCGGGCGCCTGCCTGGTCCATCAGGTCGATGGCCTTGTCCGGGAGGAAGCGGTCGGCGAGGTAGCGGTCGGCGAGTTCGACGGCCGCGAACAGCGCCTCGTCGGTGTAGCGGACCTGGTGGTGTGCCTCGTGGCGGTCGCGCAGCCCGTGCAGGATGGAGACGGCGGCCGCGGGGGTGGGTTCGGGGACCATGATGGGCTGGAAGCGGCGGGCGAGGGCCGCGTCCTTCTCGATGTACTGGCGGTACTCCTGGAGCGTGCTGGCGCCCATGACGTGCAGCTCGCCGCGGGCGAGTGCGGGCTTGAGCAGATTGCTGGCGTCCATCGTGCCGCCCTCGGAGCCGCCGCCCGCGCCGACGACGGTGTGCAGTTCGTCGATGAAGACGATGAGTTCGTCGGAGTGGGCGCGGATCTCGTCGATGATGGCGGTGAGGCGCTGTTCGAAGTCGCCGCGGTAGCGGGTCCCGGCCACGACGCCCGCGAAGTCGAGCTGGATGACGCGGCGGCCGAGCAGGATGTCCGGCACGTCGGCGTCGGCGATGCGCTGCGCCAGCCCCTCGACGACGGCGGTCTTGCCGACGCCCGCCTCGCCGATCAGGACCGGGTTGTTCTTGCCGCGCCGCGCCAGCACCTCGATGCTCTGCTCGATCTCCTCGTCGCGTCCGATCACCGGGTCGATGCGGCCCTCCCGGGCCAGGTCGGTCAGGTCGCGGCCGTACCGGTCGAGGGTCGGGGTGCCGCGGCGGTCCACCACGGGCCGCTGGTCGGCGCCGGGGACCGGGGCGGCGCGGCCGGCCGGGGGCGCGCTGCGGGGTTCGAAGTGTGCGGCGTGGAGGATCTGCCCGGCGGTGGAGTCCCGGTTGGCGGCGAGGGCGATCAGTACGTGTTCGGGGCCGATGTACGAGGAGCCGCGGGCCCGGGCGATCTCGTGGGCGTCGAGCAGCGCCCGCTTGACGGCGGGCGTGACGGCGACCGAGCCGCGCGGCGGGCCGTCCCCCGCCTGCCGGTCGATTTCGGCGGCGAGCTGGTCGGGGTCGGCCCCGGCGCGGGAGACCATGGTGCGCGTGGGTTCGGCGGTGAGCGCCGCCCGCAGCAGGTGTTCGGTGTCGAGGTCGGTGCTGCCGTGTTCGGCCGCGTACGACGCGGCGGAGGAGACGAGGTGGCGTGCGGTCTCGCTCATGAGCCGGCCGAAGTCGACATGGCGATCCGACCGCTGCCCGCCGGGCCCGGTTCCGAGGAAGCGTGCGAGGAAGTCGCCGAGTGGGTCTGGCCCGAAGTCGTCAGGGCCGTCGTTCCCGCTGCCCATATCACCACTTTAGCGGTGGTTCGCGCGGCGGTCAGCTTTCCGGGTGACGGCGCTCGAGGACGACGAGGGCGGCGTCGTCGCCCTGGTGGCCGCCGATGTGGGCGAGCAGGTCGCGGCGCAGGTGGTCCACGAACCCCCGGGGGCCCTCGCCGTCCCAGGTGTGGAGCCGTTCGGTGAGCGGGTAGAAGGTGCCGTCGGCGTCGCGCGCCTCGATCACACCGTCGGTGTACAGGAGCAGCAGATCGCCCGGTTCGAACGGGTAGTCCTCGACCCGGTAGCGCCCGGCCGCCAGGTGGCCGAGGCCCAGCGGGAGTGCCGGGGCGCGCCCTTCGAGGGCCTTGATGGTGGAGTCGCGCAGCAGGAAGGGCGGCGGGTGTCCGCAGTTGACCATCCGTACCACCGGCTGGTCGTCGGGGATCTCCAGCACGGCGGCGGTGACGAAAGACTCCCCCGCCCCGGGCGCCCGGTCGGCGGGTTCGGTGCGCTCCGCGGACAGGGCGGCGTCCAGGTGCGCCACGAGTTCGGGCAGCGGTACGGGCCAGTGGGCGATGGCGCGGAAGGCGCCGAGCACCAGTGAGGCGTCGGCGACGGCGGTGAGGCCGCTGCCGCGCACATCGCCGATGATCAGGCGGGTGCCGTACGAGGTGCGGGCCGCCGCGTACAGGTCGCCGCCTATCTCCGCGCCCGGCTCGGCGGCGAGGTAGACGGAGGCGATCCGCAGCGGGCCGACGCGGTCGGGCAGGGGGCGCAGCAGGACCTTCTGCGCCACGTCGGCCACCGCCCGGACCCGGGTCAGCTCGCGGGCGTGCCGGTCGAGCACGGTCCGGAACAGCACGATGAGGGCGGAGACCAGGACCAGGGTGAAGAGTTCCGCCATCCGGTTGGGCGCGGTCAGCCGGTCCTGCCCGGCGTTGATCCCGAGCTGGGCGCCCACGGCCACCAGGCCGATACTGCCGGTGAGCAGCGGTCCGGCGAAGGACGCGGTCATGGCGGGCGCGGCGATGAGCAGCGGGCTGAGGCGGACGCTCGCGGGGCCGAACACATCGCCGAGCACGATCAGGACGATGAGTGCCAGGGGGATCGCGACCAGGGCCCGCCTCCCCTGCTGCCCTGGCCGGCCGAGCTCCGCGGGACCCTGCCGAATATCCACATCTACTACTTACGCCTCTCCCGGCCTCCCGCGCCACCCCCGTTTCGTCACAGGCCCCCGGGTCAGCGGATGCCGAACCGGCGGCGCGCGATGGCCACGGCGGCCAGGCTGAGGGCGGCGAGAGCGGCCAAATACCAGGTGACGGCGAGCTTGTCGCCGGTGACGTCGACGAGCCAGACGATCACGACGGGGGTGGTGCCGCCGAAGAGCATCACACCGAGGTTGTAGCTGATCGACATCCCGGTGGCGCGGCTGGAGCGCGGGAACAGGTCGGACAGCAGCGCGGGCAGCGCCCCGAAGTAGCCGGCCTTCAGCAGGCCGATCAGGAACATCACGGTGAGCATCACCCCGAATCCGGGGTGTGCCACCAGGAAGGCGAACACGGGGCGGATCAGCAGCAGGATCAGCACGGCGGAGGTGGCCATGACGCGGATCCGGCCGGTCTTGTCGGAGAGGTGGCCGACCAGGGGTGTCACGACGGTGAGGACGGCGCCGGTGACCATGGTCGCGGCGAATCCGGTGGAGGCGGGGAGGTCGAGTTCCTTGACGGCGAAGACCGGCATGTAGGTGATCAGGTAGGTGATCGCGGTGGAGACGGCGAGGGCGGCGATGGCCAGCAGGACGCGCCCCTTGTGGTGGCGCAGCACCTCCGACACCGGGCCGTGCTCGGTGGTGGTGTCCTCGTCGTGGGCGAAGGCCGGGGCCTCGTCCACGTAGCGCCGGATGGCGTAGCCGACGGGCCCGATGAGCAAGCCGAAGAAGAACGGCACCCGCCAGCCCCAGGACTCCAGCTGCCCGGTGCTGAGCGTGCTGGAGAGCAGGGTACCGAAGGAGGCCGCAAGCAGGGTGCTGATGCCCTGGCTGGCGAACTGCCAGCTGGACATGAAGCCGCGCATCCGGGGCGCGTGCTCGACGAGGAACGCGGTGGCGCTGCCGAATTCGCCGCCCGCCGAGAAGCCCTGGATGAGCCGTGCCAGCAGGATGCCGAGCGGTGCGGTCAGGCCGATGGCGGCGTACGTGGGCATGACCGCGATGAGCAGGGTGCCGAGCATCATCAGCTTGATCGACAGCATCAGCGCGGCCTTGCGGCCGACCCGGTCCGCGTACCGGCCGAGGACGACGGCGCCGAGCGGGCGCACCAGGTACGAGATGCCGAAGGTGCCGAACGCCAGCAGCAGCGAGACGGTGTCGTCCGTGGAGGGGAAGAACAGCTTGGCGATGGTGGCGGCGAAGAATCCGTAGATCGCGACGTCGAACCACTCGAGGGCGTTGCCGACCGACGCGGCGATGATGACGCGATGCGGCTTGACCGGAGTGTCGGGAGCGGCGGGGCGGGCCGCCTCGGAGGCTGTGGTGGTGCCGGGGTTCGTCGCGNCGCGGCGATGATGACGCGATGCGGCTTGACCGGAGTGTCGGGAGCGGCGGGGCGGGCCGCCTCGGAGGCTGTGGTGGTGCCGGGGTTCGTCGCGTCCAAGGCGGGCTCCAGGGGTGTGCGCGGGGCCGGGGAGGGGGTGGGTGGCGGCGGTGTCGGGGGCGGGGGCGGATCCGGAGCGGCGTCAGGTCTGGGCGACGTCAGGTCCGGGCGGTGTCAGGTCCGGGCGGCGTCAGGTCCGGGCGGCGTCAGGTCCGGGCGGCGTCAGGTCCGGGCGGTGTCCCCGAGGTCCCAGAACAGACCGGCCATGATCTGGAGCGCCTCGCGGGCGAGCGGCGCGAGCAGATGCTCGTCGGGCGCGTGCTGGGCACAGGCGGGGTAGGAGTGCGGCACCCATACGGTGCACAGGCCCAGCTCGTCGGCGAAGGCGTCGTTCGGGATGGTGCCGCCGAGGTTGGGCAGGATGGCGGGCGGGGCGCCGGTGGTGCGCTCCACCGAGCCCGCGGCCCAGCGCACCCAGGGGTGGTCGGGGTCCGTGCGGGTGGCGGGCATGGCGCGGCCCACCTCGACGTCGACCATGGGGTAGCCGTGCTGGTCGAGGTGGTCGCGCAGGACCTTGCCGAGGTCCGCCACGTCGGTGCCGACCACGAACCGCAGCTGGCAGTGGGCGACGGCGGTCCCGGGGATGGCGCCCACGGGGGCGTCCGGGTTTCCGGCGCCGAGGGCGAGCACCTCGAAGGTGTTCCAGCCGACGAGCCGCTCGGACGGGGTCAGCCCGGGCTCGCCCCATCCCTCGTCGATGGCCGGGTCCTCGGCGCCACCGCCGACCGGGATGTCGGCCAGCGCCCGCCGCACGGGGTCCGGGATGGCGGGCGGCAGCAGCGCGGGGACCAGGATGCGGCCGCGGCCGTCCACGACGGTGGCCAGCGCGCCCGCGAGGACGGTGGCGGGGTTGCGCAGCAGCCCGCCCCAGTTGCCGGAGTGGTGGGCGCCCTCGCGCAGGTTCACCCGCAGGGTGAGCTGGGCGGCGCCGCGCGAGCCGAGGAACAGCGTCGGACGCTCCGCCTGGACGCGGGGGCCGTCGGAGGCGATCAGCAGATCGGCGGCGAGGTCCTCGCGCAGGTCGGCGCACAGGGCGCGCAGTCCCGGGGAGCCGCACTCCTCGCCGGTTTCGACGAGCACCTTGAGGTTGAAGCCCAGCCGTCCGCCGCGGGCGCGCAGGACGTGCTCCAGCGCCGCCAGGTTGACGGTGTGCTGTCCCTTGTTGTCGGCGGAGCCGCGGCCGTACCAGCGCTCGTCCTCCACCACCAGGCGCCAGGGGTGGAGGCCGGTGCGCCACCGGTCCGCCTGGGCGGGGACGACGTCGGCGTGTCCGTAGGTGAGGACGGTCGGCAGCCCCTCGCCCTCGTGGCGTTCGGCCAGCAGGAAGGGGCCGTATCCGGGGACCGGGTTGTCCACGATGCGGGCGGTGGCACCCAATCCTTCGACGGCCGGGACGATTTCCTCTTCGAGATACGTACGCAAGGGGCGGAGCGATGCCGGATCGCCGCTCTCGGTGGGGAGGGCGACGCGCCGTGACACATCCTCGAGAAACGCACCTGAGTCGAAGTAGTCGCAGGCATGCTGGATTGCTGCGGAACGCGTCACCGAGGGCCTTCCTATCGCGAGGTTCATCCGAGTTCACCTGACGGGAAAATGAATTCCTACAGGACACCGGTATGACGACAGAAGGCTAGTGAGGCCGCTTCTGGCGCACAATTACCGGTCCGAGAAGGCAGCATTGCCCGCGCGGCAAGGCGGCCCCTGGCCTCCCCGGTGCGCGGGTCGGCGGGTAGGGTCACCCGGCATGCATCTGTCCGGGACCTCGCTGCGCTACTTCCTGGAGGTCGCGCACACCGGTTCCATCAGCCAGGCGTCGGCGCGGCTACATGTGGCGGCCTCCGCCATCAGCCGGCGGATCGCCCGGCTGGAGCACGACATCGGGGTCCCGCTGTTCGAGCGGCAGCCCCGCGGCATGGTGCTCAGCGAGGCCGGTGAGCTGCTCGCCGCGTACGCCCGGCGCAGTCGGCTGGAGTCCGAGCAGATCGTCGCCGACCTGCGCGGTCTCGGCGGCCCGTACCGCAGCACCATCCGGCTGGCCGGTTCGGAGGGCTTCGGCCGGGACGTCCTGCCGGAGGCGGTCGTCACGTTCCGCGAGAGCCATCCCGGTGTGCGGTTCCGGCTCAGGGTCACCTCGCCGTCGGGGGCCACCCAGGAGGTCAGGGACGGGGCCGCCGATCTCGCCCTCACCTATTCGCTGGGCCCCGAAGAGGGCATCAGGGTCGAGTACGCGCAAACGCATCCGATCCACGCCCTGATGCCCGCCGGTCACCCGCTGGCGGAGCGGGACGAGATTTCGCTCGCCGATCTGCTGCCCTATCCCCTGGCCCTCATGGAACAGGGCACGACGGTGCGGCAGCTCTTCGATATCTGCGTCGCCGCGGAGGGCCTGGAATTCGAGCCCGCCTTCATCAGCAATTACTCCGGGGCGCTGGATGGATTCGTCCGCAAGAACGGCGGTGTCACGCTGGCCGGATATCTGACCTACCGGGGCAGACTGGACGCCGACGGACTGGCCGCGGTGCCCCTGTCCAACCCCGAGCTGTCACGGCGCAGCGTCCAGATCCAGTCCATGGCCCGCCGTACCCTGCCCGCCGCCGTCTCCGCCTTCCTCGACCATCTGATCCGGCGCCTGGAAACGGCGTGATGTCACGCTCCGGGCCGCCGCGGCGTCTCCTCTCGCGGGCCCGCTGCCCCCGGGGCCCGGAACCGTGGGCCGTCGCGTATCGCATCACCGGGTCGGTCGCCGACGCCGGTGACGCCGTGCAGGAGACCTGGCTGCGCCGGCAGGCGCTGCCCGGGGCGAGGTGGCCGACCCGCGCGCGTATCTGACCACGGTGGTCAGCCGGATCTGCTACGACCTGCTCGGCTCCGCCCGCGTCCGCCGCGAGGCGTACATCGGGCCGTGGCTGCCGGAGCCGGTGGTGGCGGGCGACGGGCCGGCTGCTGGAGATCCTCGACCCGGAGGTGGTGGGGCGCTCGGACGGCGGCGGGAAGGCCGTGGCGTCCCGGGTGCCGATCCTCGGGAACGAGCAGGTGGCCCGGTTCGCCCAGCGCCTCGGCCGAGGCTTCGACGAGCTGACGATGTCCGTCCTGCGACGGGACGTCAACGGCGCCCCCGGTCTGGTCGTCGTGGCCCCGGAGGGCGAACGGTCCGTGGTCTTCGCGTTCACCATGCACCACGGGCGGATCACCGCCATCGACGTCGTCGTCAACCCCGACAAGCTCCGCCACCTCGACCTCCCGAATCTGTGACCGGCGTCACCGTCACACCCCGGCGGGCTGTGAGCTGGGCGCGGGCTACGGCGGGCTGCTGGCCGCCCTGCGCCTCGCCCCGTACGCCCACGTCACCCTCGTCGACCCGAGCGACCGCCTCGGCAGCCGCACCGCAGACATCGGCGAACGCGCCTTCACCATGGAATCGGCGGCCGAACTGAGGACGCGGGGCTTGCCCTCGACCCCGCCGGGCGCATCCTGGTGGACGCCGACCTGCGCTCCGTGTCCCGCCCCGGGATCTACGCCGTCGGGGACGCCGCCGCGCGTGCGCGCGGACGACGCCCCGCGCGATCTGGTCCTGCGGGGCGCCACCGCCGCCCACGTCAAGGAGCAGGTGGTGCGCTCGACTCTCCGCGTCCTGCGGCTGGCCGCCCGCCGCCCGGACCCCGTCGGCCACCTCCCGGGCATGGGCTGATGGGCGATCAGAACGGGTAGTGGGCATGCTGGGTGGCCAGGGTGATCCAGCGGGTGTCGGAGAACGCCTCGAGCCCCCAGCGGCCGCCGAAGCGCCCGTATCCCGACTGCTTGATGCCGCCGAACGGGGCCTGCGGTTCGTCCGCCACCGACTGGTCGTTGACGTGCACGATTCCGGTGCGGATGCGGCGGGCGACCCGCAGCCCGTGCGTGCCGTTCTCGGTGATGATGCCGCAGGTCAGCCCGTGGTCGGTGGCGTTGGCCAGGGCGATGGCCTCATCGTCGGTGGCGAAGGTGGCGACCACGCACACCGGGCCGAACGCCTCGGCGTGGTAGAGGTCCATGTCCTCGGTGACCCCGCTCAGGACCGTGGCCGGGTGGACCGAGCCCTCGGGGGCGCCGCCGCCGGTGAGCACGGTCGCGCCCTTGGCCACCGCGTCCCGTACGAGCTCCGCCACCCGCTGCGCCGCCTCCGGGCGCACCAGCGGGCCGACCACGGTCGACGGATCGGCGGGGTCGCCGCAGGGCAGGGCGTCGACCTTGGCGTTGAACTTCGCGGTGAACTCCTCGGCCAGGCTTTCGTGGACGAGGATGCGGTCGCCCGACATGCAGATCTGGCCGGAGTTCATGAACACGCTGAAGGCGGCGGCGTCCACCGCGTAGTCCACATCGGCGTCGTCCAGCACGATGACGGCGTTCTTGCCGCCCAACTCCAGGACGGCGGGCTTGAGATGGCGGGCGGCGTGGGAGCCGACGACACGGCCGACGCCGGTGGATCCGGTGAAGTTCACCATCCGCACCCGCTCGTCGGCGATCAGCGCCTCGGCCACCTCGGCGGCGTCCTCGGGGGCGTTGGTGACGACGTTGAGCACACCGTCGGGCAGCCCGGCGTCGCGCAGGACATCGGCGACGAAGAGCCCGCAGGCGAGCGGCGCGTCCTCGCTCGGCTTCATCACCACGGTGTTGCCCGCCGCGAGCGGGGCCGCGACCGAGCGGACACCGAGGATGACCGGCGCGTTCCACGGGGCGAAGGCGGCGACGACACCCATGGGTTCCCGCACGGCGAGCCCCAGCGCCCCGGCCTCCTGGGCGCTGAGCACATCGCCGCGCGGAGCGGTGATGGCGGCGGCGGCCTCGCGCAGGATGTTGGCGGCCAGCGCCACGTTGAAGTGGGCCCAGGGCGCGGTGCCGCCCGCCTCGTGCCGCATGATCTCCGCGGCCTGCGCGGCGCGGGACTCCAGCAGGTCCGCCGCGGTGAGGAAGATCTTCCGGCGGTCGAACGGCGTCACCGCGGCCCAGTCCGGGAAGGCGGCGTCGGCCGCTGCCACCGCGCGCGCCACGTCCTCGGGCCCGCCCGCCGCCACGGTGGCGTACACCTCGCCGGTGTAGGGGTTGAGGTCGTCGGCGGTGCGGCCCGAGGCGGCCGGAGTGTCCTTGCCGCCGATCAGCAGGTCGCGGGTGATGGTCATTCCGGTGTCCTTCGTGGTCGCGTGCCGAACAGCCTGTGCGCGCAGTGAACTTGCGTTCAAGATACGTGTGCGCCAGTCTCCGCCGACGTTTCGAGAAGTGTCAATCGACGGCGGCCGCCCGCCGCGGCCACCGCACTCCCCCGGCCGAGGTGACCGCCACCACCCCCAGCAGGGCGAGCGCGGCGGCGGGGGTGAGCACGGCCCAGGGCGCGCGTTCGGCGTAGGGGTGGTTCTCGGCGAGGAGCCTGCCCCACTCGGGGGACGGCGGCTGGGCGCCGAGGCCCAGGAAGCCGAGGGAGGCCAGGGCCAGCGCCACCGCGGGCAGCCGCAGCAGCGCGTGGCGGGTGACGGGCGGCAGCACGGCCGGCAGCAGATGGCGGCGGAACAGGTGGCGGCGGCCCGCGCCGAGGGCGCGCGTCGCGGCGAGGTGGGTGGCGGCGCGCTCCTGGTGCAGCAGG
>NZ_RIBZ01000284.1:0-25285 GCF_003721215.1 Streptomyces botrytidirepellens | reverse complement strand
GGCGCCCGCGAAGCCCGCCGCGGCCCCCGCGGCGAAGGCTCCGGCCCCGGCCAAGCCCGCGCCGGCCAAGCCGACCCCCGCCGAGCCCACGGTCTCCGCGAAGCCCGCGAAGGCCGAGCCGGCCGCCGGTCCCGAGCTGGTCACGCTGCGCGGCCCGTCCGCCGCCGTCGCGAAGAACATGAACGCGTCGCTGGAGCTGCCGACGGCCACCTCGGTCCGCGCGGTTCCGGTCAAGCTGCTGTTCGACCAGCGCATCGTCATCAACAACCACCTCAAGCGCGCCCGCGGCGGCAAGGTGTCCTTCACGCACCTCATCGGCTACGCCATGGTGCAGGCGCTGAAGGCGATGCCCTCGATGAACTACTCGTTCACCGAGAAGGACGGCAAGCCGACCCTGGTCAAGCCGGAGCACGTCAACCTCGGCCTCGCCATCGACCTGGTCAAGCCCAACGGCGACCGCCAGCTCGTCGTCGCGGCGATCAAGAAGGCCGAGACGCTGAACTTCTTCGAGTTCTGGCAGGCCTACGAGGACATCGTCCGCCGCGCCCGCGCGAACAAGCTGACGATGGAGGACTTCACCGGCGTCACCGCCTCCCTCACCAACCCCGGCGGCATCGGCACCGTGCACTCCGTGCCGCGCCTGATGCCCGGCCAGGGCCTGATCGTGGGCGTCGGCGCGATGGAGTACCCCGCCGAGTTCCAGGGCACCTCCCAGGACACCCTGAACAAGCTGGGCGTCTCCAAGGTCATGACGCTGACCAGCACCTATGACCACCGGGTGATCCAGGGCGCCGCCTCCGGCGAGTTCCTGCGGATCATGAACCAGCTGCTGCTCGGCGAGAACGACTTCTACGACGAGATCTTCAAGGCGCTGCGCATCCCCTACGAGCCGGTCCGCTGGCTCAAGGACATCGACGTCAGCCACGACGACGACGTCACCAAGGCGGCCCGGGTCTTCGACCTGATCCACGCCTACCGGGTCCGCGGCCACGTCATGGCCGACACCGACCCGCTGGAGTACCGCCAGCGCAAGCACCCCGACCTCGACATCATCGAGCACGGGCTCACCCTGTGGGACCTGGAGCGCGAGTTCGCGGTCGGCGGCTTCGCGGGCAAGTCCATGATGAAGCTGCGCGACATCCTGGGCGTGCTGCGCGACTCGTACTGCCGCACCACCGGCATCGAGTTCATGCACATCCAGGACCCGAAGCAGCGCAAGTGGATCCAGGACCGCGTCGAGCGCAGCCACGACAAGCCGGAGCGCGAGGAGCAGCTGCGCATCCTGCGGCGGCTCAACGCGGCCGAGGCGTTCGAGACCTTCCTCCAGACGAAGTACGTCGGCCAGAAGCGGTTCTCCCTGGAGGGCGGCGAGTCCGTCATCCCGCTGCTGGACGCGGTGCTGGACGCGGCCGCCGAGTCGCGCCTGGACGAGGTCGTCATCGGCATGGCCCACCGCGGCCGCCTCAACGTCCTCGCCAACATCGTCGGCAAGTCGTACGCACAGATCTTCCGCGAGTTCGAGGGCAACCTCGACCCGAAGTCGATGCACGGCTCCGGCGACGTCAAGTACCACCTGGGCGCCGAGGGCACCTTCACCGGCCTCGACGGCGAGCAGATCCAGGTCTCCCTGACCGCCAACCCCTCCCACCTGGAGGCGGTGGACCCGGTCCTGGAGGGCGTCGCCCGCGCCAAGCAGGACATCATCGGCAAGGCCGGCACGGACTTCACCGTCCTCCCCGTCGCCCTCCACGGCGACGCCGCCTTCGCCGGACAGGGCGTGGTCGCCGAGACGCTGAACATGTCGCAGCTGCGCGGCTACCGCACCGGCGGCACCGTGCACATCGTCATCAACAACCAGGTCGGCTTCACCGCCGCCCCGGCCGCGTCCCGCTCCTCGATGTACGCCACCGACGTGGCGCGCATGATCGAGGCGCCGATCTTCCACGTCAACGGCGACGACCCCGAGGCCGTCGTCCGCGTCGCCCGGCTGGCCTTCGAGTTCCGCCAGGCGTTCAACAAGGACGTGGTCATCGACCTCATCTGCTA
This sequence comes from Streptomyces botrytidirepellens, assembly GCF_003721215.1. Lineage (NCBI taxonomy): Bacteria > Bacillati > Actinomycetota > Actinomycetes > Kitasatosporales > Streptomycetaceae > Streptomyces > Streptomyces botrytidirepellens. The sequence goes on along the minus strand of NZ_RIBZ01000284.1, from coordinate 23,239 downwards.
CCGCCGCCGCGGCCACAACGAGACCGACAACCCCGGTTTCACCCAGCCGCTGATGTACGACCTGATCGACAAGAAGCGCTCGGTGCGCAAGCTCTACACCGAGTCGCTGATCGGGCGCGGCGACATCACCCTGGAAGAGGCCGAGCAGGCGCTCCAGGACTTCCAGGGCCAGCTGGAGAAGGTCTTCACCGAGGTCCGCGACGCCGTCTCGGCCCCGGCCCAGCCCGAGGTCCCCGAGCCGCAGCCGGAGTTCCCGGTCGCGGTGCAGACGGCGGTCTCCCAGGAGGTCGTCAAGCGGATCGCCGAGTCCCAGGTCAACACCCCCGACCGGATCACCGTCCACCCGCGGCTGCTCCCGCAGCTCCAGCGGCGCGCGGCGATGATCGAGGACGACACGATCGACTGGGGCATGGGCGAGACCCTCGCCATCGGCTCGCTGCTCATGGAGGGCACCCCGGTCCGCCTCGCCGGCCAGGACTCCCGCCGCGGCACCTTCGGCCAGCGCCACGCGGTGCTCGTCGACCGCGAGACCGGCGACGACTACACCCCGCTGCTCTACCTCTCCGACGACCAGGCCCGCTACAACGTCTACGACTCGCTGCTCAGCGAGTACGCGGCGATGGGCTTCGAGTACGGCTACTCGCTGGCCCGCCCGGAGTCGCTGGTCCTGTGGGAGGCGCAGTTCGGTGACTTCGTCAACGGCGCGCAGACCATCGTCGACGAGTTCATCTCGTCCGCCGAGCAGAAGTGGGGCCAGACGTCTGGTGTCACGCTGCTGCTGCCGCACGGCTACGAGGGCCAGGGGCCGGACCACTCATCGGCCCGGATCGAGCGTTTCCTCCAGCTGTGCGCGCAGAACAACATGACGGTCGCCATGCCGACGCTGCCGTCGAACTACTTCCACCTGCTGCGCTGGCAGGTCCACAACCCGCACCACAGGCCGCTGGTCGTCTTCACCCCGAAGTCGATGCTGCGCCTGAAGGCCGCGGCCTCGAAGACCGAGGAGTTCACCTCCGGCGCCTTCCGCCCCGTCATCGGCGACGAGACGGTGGACCCGGCGGGCGTCCGCAAGGTGATCTTCTGCTCCGGCAAGGTCTACTACGACCTGGACGCGGAGCGTCAGAAGCGCGGTGCGAAGGACACGGCCATCATCCGGCTGGAGCGGCTCTACCCGCTGCCGGGCGCCGAGGTCCAGGCCGAGATCGCCAAGTTCTCGGGCGTCGAGAAGTTCGTCTGGGCGCAGGAGGAACCGGCCAACCAGGGCGGCTGGCCGTTCATGGCCCTCAACCTGATCGACCACCTGGAGCTGTCGGTCGGCGCCGACGTCCCGGCGGCCGAGCGACTGGTCCGCGTGTCGCGCCCGCACTCGTCCTCGCCCGCGGTGGGGTCGAACAAGCGGCACCAGACGGAGCAGCAGGCGCTGGTGAGCGAGGCCTTCGAGATCTGAGGCCCGGTTCGTTCGTACCGGAAGGCCCGGCTCCCGCACATCGCGGGGGCCGGGCCTTCCGGCGTACGGGCGCTCAGATGGGCAACGGCTCGAAGTCCCAGAAGGGGCGCTGACGATCGCGGGCCGCCACGGTCTCGGGGTGGTCCGGCCCCAGGACAGCGTCCAGCGCGCGCACGGCCACGTCCTCGATGACGTCCGCCTCCTCCCGTCCGCCCCGGATCGCCCGCAGATCCTGGGCCAGCGCGACCTGAGCCAGCAGGGTCAGCGGATGCCGCTCCCCCAGCACCTCGGCGGCCCGGTGCGCGGTCTCCCGGCTCATCGCGCAGGCGTCCCTGCGCTCCTGGACCGCCGACGCGTTGAGCGCGATGCCCAGGGTCCAGGGGTGCCGGGCACCGACAGCGGCAGTCATACCCTTGAGCGCTGTTTCCAGGCTCTGTGCCCGAGCCTTCACGGGCAGCAGGAGCGCCTGGTTCGCCTGGGCCCCGATGGTGTACGGGTGGCTTTCCCCCCGAGTGAATTGGTAATTGCCTGTGGTCCTCGCGGCGACGACCCAGGCCCGGTCGTCACCCTCACGCCGGAGGGCGCCGGCGGCTCCGGTCGCGATCATCAACGTCAGCGGAGCGTCCTTGCCCAGCACGTGGGCAGCCCGTTGCCACAGGCCGTGGATGTCGTCGACGTCACCGCCGCATCGCCACAGGTGGTACTCGGCGACCAGCGTCCATGGATGGTCGCCGCCCAGGACCGCGCGGTGCCGCTCGGTGCTGGGGCCCTGCAGCGCCAACGCCTCCTCGTAGCGGCCGGACAGCCGCAGGTCGTACGCCCGTTCCGTCTCGCATGCCAACGTCACCAGCGTCCTCGGGCCCAGTTCCGCACGCGCGCTGCCCAACGCTCTGTCGGACAGCTTCGCGGCCGCGGCGTAGGAGCCGAGCATCCGCAGCGAGGCGGACATGCTGCGGTGTGCGTTCCGCTTCTCGTTGCCCTCATCGGGGCACAGCGCGGCGCACAGTTCGCCCTCCTGACAGGCCAGTTGGTACGCCTCGTCGTACCGGCCGAGGCCGCGCAGATCCGCGCCCACCCTGGCCATCGCGGCGAGTGCGCCCATGCCGTCGGACTCGGCCAGGCCCTCCAGCACATCGCGGTCCAATCGCTCCGCGGCGTCGTAGTTCCCGGTCGCACGCAGCAGCGCGGCCTCGCACACGGAGAGGTCCGGATAGAAGCCCGCCGCCTCTGCGGCGAGGCGCATGCCCGTCTCGTGGTCGCCGCTGAGGGTCAGATACCGCAGGAAGCCGAGGACGACCCGGCGTGACATGGCGTCCGAGGACTCCAGCACGCCCGAGTACTCCAGATGCGGTACGAGTTCGGCGTACCGCGGCCAGGTGGTCGGGTCGTCGGGACGGTCCGGGTCCACCGCGGCGAGCGCCGTACGCACCAACCGCGCGTCCTTCTCCCGCCGCTCCCCCGGCGTACGCCGCCGCACCGCGTCCCGTACGAAGCGGCTCATCCATACGGCGTCGTCCGCCACCCGCACCACCGACCGCTGCACCAGCTTCCCCACGGCCAGATCCAACTGGCTCGGGTTGTCCAGCAGGGCCGCCACCGCCGGGGACACCTGGTCCGCCGGGACGGCGCGCAGCAGGGCGAACGGGACCGGGCCGGGGGCGAAGAGGGCGCACACGCTGAGCAGTTCGGCCGCGGCCTTGGTGGTCTCCCGCAGCCGGGTGATCAGCTCCTTGAAGGCAGAGTGGTACGGCATCGGGTAGTCCGCCGCGGCCCGCACCGGGTTCGGCTCGCCGTCGCTCACCATCCGTACGTACTCCGCCACCCGCGTGGTGGAGCCCTGCAGCCAGCCCGCCGTCTGGTCCAGCGGCAGCGGCAGATCCTCCACGGCCGCCGCCAGCCGGTCCGCGTCCTCGGCCCTGATGCGGGGCGCCCGGCCGCGTACGAACGCGACGCTCTCCTCCCGGCTCAGCGGCGGGACGGCCAGCAGCTCGGCGTAGTGGTCGGCCCAGGCCCGGTTGCGCGCGGTGACCAGCACATGGCCGCGCCCGGCGGGCAGCAGGTCGGCGATGGCCTCCGGGTCATCGGCACCGTCCAGGACGAGCAGCCAGCGTTCGTACGGATCACCTCGCCGCAGGGCGTCCAGCGCGGCCCGGACGGAATCGTCCTCCGGGGCGAGGGCGGCAAGGCGCCCCTCCAGCGCGGACCGGTCAGCCCCCGAGGCCCACCACACCACGTCGTACCGCCCCGCGAACCGGTGCGCGTACTCGGCGGCGAGCTGCGTCTTGCCGATGCCCGGCAGCCCGACCAGCGCGACCACCGCCGTATCGGCCGGGGCGGCCTCCAAGCGGTCGTGCACCTCGGCAAGCAGCGCGTCGCGCCCGGTGAAGCGCGGGTTGCGGCGCGGTACGCCGTCCCAGACGGCGGGCGGAGCGACGGGAAAGCGGGGACCCTGCCGGACGGGAGCCGGGGCGAGGGCGTGCTCAACAGGCAGGCCGAGCCCGCGCAGCAGGCGCCACCCGGCCTCCGCCTCGTCCAGCCCGCGCAGGTCGACGGCGCCGAGCCGGGTGGCGAGGCGCGGCGGGGTACGGTCAGCGATGGTGAACGCGACGAAGGGCAGATCGGACAAGGTCGCGCCGAGCGCAGCGTGCCACGCGTCCTCGAAGTGCTCGCTGAGCAGCAGCACTTGGCCACGGTCGGCGATGAACAGGTCTTGGTCCGAGGGATGCCAGCACCGGATGGTCACCTCGTGCACGCCCGCCGCCTTCAGCCGGTGGGCGGCCCAGGCGGCCCAGGGGCGGTGGACACCGGCGTACGTGACCGTGATGGGGTGACGGAGCCGGTCCGAGCCCGCCTGGACGACTCCGGTGGCTTCCGCTTCGGACCCCTCGGGCGGAACGACCCCGCCCTCCCGGGCCCGCGCCTGCGCCAACTCCACCTCCAGCTGCCGCGCCCACGCATGCGCGAGCCGCAGCCGATGCTCCACCGGCTCCTCGGCCTCGGCCTGCTCCCCCGCCGCCTCCTCCTCCGTCTGGAGCTGGTGTTCCAGCGCCTCGCACCGCCGCTCGGCCTCCAGCGCCTGCCGCCGGGCCTGTTTCAACTCGCCCTGCAACCGGGCGACTTCCTCGCGCAGCCGGTCGCGTTCCGTACGTAACCCCTCGTGCTCCCCGCGCAGCCGCTCGACCTCCGCCTCCCGCTCATCGCGCTCCAGCGAGGCCGATACCGCTATCTGCCGCTGTTCGACCTCCATCTCGGCGATGCGCTGTTTCCGTACCAGCAACGCCTCCGACAGCGCCTCCGCCCGCACCTCGGCCTGCTGCCGCTGCCGGTCGGCGTCGGCGAGCTGGTCGCGCAGCCGCTGGAGCTCCCACCCCACCCTGTTGGTGGCCTGCAACGCCCGCCGTTGCAGGGTGTGCACATGGGCCATCACCTCGGCCGAGGAGGCCCGCCCGGTGGCCTTGGCCGCGTGCGTGAGCAGCCGGTCCACGAACTCGGCGGGCGGTACGACGGTCCCGTTGAGATAGCGCGAGACGGTGCCCGCGTCGTAATGCACCCGTACGGCGAAGACCCGCAGCGACACCCCCACCGCCCCGAACAGCTCCCGCAGGCTCAGGGCCAGCGCCCGGCACTCCGGCTTCACCGCGTCGGGGATCGGCTTCAGATCCCCGATCCGCCGCTCCGGCACCAGCTCCCCGCCGACTACCTCGTCCGTCTCGTCCGTCATGGGCACCCCTCCCCCGTTGCGGCCCTCTGCAACGCGTGCGGCCTGCCGCAACACCCCAGACCCCGCACATCGTGAAGGTACTCCCGGCAGCCCTCGCCGGTCTCACGAAAGCAGGACGAAGATGCCGAACCGCCGCCCCACCGCCCTCCTCACCCTGACCGCCGCCGCCCTCACCGGCGCCGTCCGCGCGGTGGTGTCCTGGCTCCTCAGCCGGACGACGGAATGACGGTGCCGGGGCTGCCGAGCCACGCGGTCTGGCCGTCTGCGGTGACGGTGAGGCCGAAGTCGTACAGCTCCGGCGAACCGGCCTCCCGCCACCACTCATACGCCCGCTCCAGCTCGCCGAACAGGTCACGCGGGCCCCACTGCCGGACGTGCCCGTCCCGGACGTACGCCCACGAGTCGGTGGTGGCGAGCCATCCGTCGTCGGACCAGTGCACTCCGGGAAGCCGGAGCCCCAGGGCGAAGCGGGCGTGGAAGTCGGTGTCCAGGAACGACGGATCGAGCACGGTGCGGCTCTCGCGGCTCTCCTCCCACGACGCGGCGGAGTACACCTGGCCGAGCGGCGAATCCGGTCGCCGCTGGCCGCGCAGATCCATGAACGACATCGGCTGGTCGAAGTGGCCGCTCGCCGAGGCGCCGTCGTCCGCGACACGGAGGCGCACCATCCCGTGCGGCTGGAGCGTCGTCTTCCACGGCGTGACGACAAGCCCGCCGGGGCGGGTCTGCTCCACCCAGGCGAAGGGAACCCGCTGGAGCGAGGCCGTGCACAGCACCCGGTCGTACGGGGCCTCGGGCGGCCAGCCGTCCTCCCCGTCCGCGGCCACCACGCGGGGGTGATACCCGGCCTCGGCCAGCCGCCGGGCCGCCACCTCCGCCAGCCCGGCGTCCACCTCCACGGACGTCACGTTCGCCGCACCGGCCCGTTCGCACAGCAGGGCGGCGTTGTACCCCGTGCCGGTGCCGATCTCCAGCACCCGCATGCCGGGGCGCACATCCGCGGCGGCGAGCATGGTGAACACGGCGTTGGGGGCGCTGATGGAGCTGGTCGGCAGCGTGCCCTCGGTCCCGGCCGCCCCGTCGTCGACCTGGGTGACGACGGACGCCAGCGGATCGTGAACCAGCGCGGCCCAGGCGCCGGGGTCATCGGCGGCGCGCAGCGGGCGGTACGCGTCGTCCCGCCAGACCCACACCGTGTCGGGGACGAACGCATGGCGCGGCACCTTGAGGAAGGCCTCCCGCATCCACGGCTCGGCGAACCCGCCCAGGCCGTCGAGGGTCTCGGCGGCATGGACCCGCATGTCGTCGGGGCTCATTTCCGGTGCGTCCCGCCTCCATCTGTCCGGTGTCATCAGCGTGCCGCTGGGGGGGGGGACGCTCCCGATTCCCCATCAGGGGTATCCCCATGATGGGTACAATCCGGCTTGAGACTGCTGATATCCCCTTCTCATCACCGGAACTTGGGAATCACATGTCCAACTGCCTCTCACCCGCCGCACTTCCTCCCCACGTCCTCGATCGATCCGACGTACGGAGGGCACTGGAGCGCCATGATTTCGGGGCCGTCTTCAAGCTCGCCCGGCAATGGGGTGGGATCAGCTTCTCGAAGATCGCGGACGCCTGCGGCATCAAACCGGAGCGCGTGGGCAAGCTGGCCCGGGGCGAGGGCTCGATCACGACGTACGAAAAGATCACGCAGATCGCCGACGCCTTACGCGTCCCAGGCCACCTGGTGGGTCTCAGCCCCCGCCCCTGGGAAAGCGACCAGCCACGAGCGGCTGCTGACGAAACGGCTCCCATCGCATCGCTTGAGCTGCCGTCCCTCGCCCCGGACCCCGATCTGCTCGACCGGTTGACCAGAACCGTACGCGGGGCCACCCGCGCCGACGGCGCGACCCTCGACTGGCTCGACCGCCTGCTCGCCGAGCACCGTAAGGCGGAGGACGACATCGGTTCGCGCCCGCTCGTCGGGATCATGCGGCAGCAGTTGGCCACCGTGGTCGGCCTCCACGACGCGTCCACGGGGAGCGTGGCCACCCGCGTCGTACGGCTCGCCTCCGAGCACGCGCAGTTCCTCGCGTGGATGGCGCAGGACCAGGGGGACTCATCGGCCGCTCTGGCCTGGTACGACCGTTCCCACGACTGGGCCATGGAAGCGGGTGACGCCGACATGGCGGCCACGACGCTCAGCATGAAGGCACACCTGGCCTGGTCAGCGGGCGACGGCCGCCGCTGCGCCCGGCTGGCGCAGGCCGCCCGCTGGGCATCTCCCGGGACGTCACGGGGTGTGCAGGGCATGGCCGCCCAGATGGAGGCCCGCGGCTACGCGCTGAGCGGCGAGGCCGACGCGGCCCACCGTCTCCTCGACGAGGCGCAGCACCTCATCGCCCGCGCCGCCGAGCGACCGGAGGACGAGCCGCCGTGGATGTACTTCTACGGCGAGAACTGGTTCACCCTTCAGCGCGGCATGGCCGAGATGCATCTGCACCGCTGGGACACCGCCGTCGATCTTCTGCGCACCGGCATCGACGCCCTTCCGGCCTCGTACCGGCGCGACCGGTCCTGGTACGGCGCGTGCCTCGCGCACGCGCTCGCCGCGGCCGGTCATGCCGACGCGGCCGCGTACACCGCGCTCGGCTGCACCGCCGACGCCTCGGACGTGGGGCGGCCGCACGCCTGGAACGAGTTGCACACCACCGCCGCGCTGCTCCTCCGGCGCGGGGCGCCCCAGGCGCGGGGCTTGGTCGACGCACTGGCCGACTGCGGCTGAGCGTCCGGGCAGGGCCGCATATCCTGGGCCGGTAGATCCACCTCACCCACCCCGGAGCGAACCCTTGTACTTCACCGACCGCGGCATTGAGGAGCTGGAGCAGCGACGCGGCGACGAGCAGGTCACCTTCGAGTGGCTCGCCGAGCAGCTGCGGACGTTCGTCGACCTGAACCCGGACTTCGAGGTGCCGGTGGAGCGGCTGGCGACCTGGCTGGCGCGGCTCGATGACGAGGACGACGACATCTGACGACGACATCTGAGGTGGGGGACGGGCGCCCTCAGGCCGCGTAGCCTCCGTCGACGTCGAGGGTGGCGCCGGTGATGTACGCGGCGTCGGGGCCCGCCAGGTGGGCGACGAGACCGGCCACCTCGTCGGCCGTGCCGTAGCGGCCGACGGCGAGGTGGGGGAGGGCGGAGGCCGCCCAGGGGCCGTCGGCCGGGTTCATGTCGGTGTCGACGGGGCCGGGCTGGACCGTGTTGACGGTGATTCCGCGGCCGCCGACCTCACGGGCCAGGGCGCGGGTGAACCCCGCCACGCCCGCCTTGGTCAGCGCGTAGAGGCTGCCGCCCGCGAAGGGGACGCGGTCGGCGTTGATGCTGCCGATCGTGATGACGCGTCCGCCGTCGCCGATGTGGCGCAGCGCCTCCTGGGTGGCGGCGAAGACGCCGCGCAGGTTCACGGCGGCGACGTGGTCGTAGTCCGCGTCGGTCAGCTCCTCGATCGGCCGCATGACGCCGACTCCGGCGTTGTTGACCAGGATGTCGAGCCGCCCGAGCCGTTCGGCGACCTCCGTGACGGCCGTACGGAGGGACGCGCGGTCCGCGGCGTCGGCCTGGACGGCCAGCGCCTGTCCGCCGTCCGCGACGATCTCCTTCACCAGGGCTTCCGCGCGGTCCGCGGACGCGTTGTAGGTGACGGCGACCGCGGCGCCCTCGTGGGCGAGGCGGCGTGCGATGCCCTCGCCGATTCCTCGTGAACCGCCCGTGACCAGGGCGACCTTGCCGTTCAGCGGCTGTGACATGGTGAACTCCCGATTTCTTGAGTGAGCGTTCAAGATGTCACGCGCCCCGCGGGCGCGCAAGTGTTATCTTGAACGGGCGCTAAATAAATGGGAGGACCGGCATGGCGAAGGGACGGCCCCGCGAATTCGACGCCGAGCAGGCCCTGTCGGCGGCGCTCGGCGTCTTCTGGGCCAAGGGGTACGAGGGCGCCACGATGGCGGACCTGTCCGCCGCCACCGGCCTGAAGCCGGGCAGCATCTACGGCGCCTTCGGCTCGAAGGCGGGCCTGTTCGGGCAGGTCGTCGACCACTACGCCCGGACCGTCTTCGCGTACGGCCCGAAGGCCCTGGAGGCCGGGAGCGTACGGGAGGTCGTGCGGCGGTGGCTGGAGGGCGCGGTCGAGGCCACGACCGGTGCCGACACCCCGGCCGGGTGTCTGATGGTCCACGGCGCGCTGGCCACCGGGGACGCGGCGAGCGAGGCGAAGGCGGAGGTGTGCACCCGCCGCACGGCGGGGGAGGTCATGCTGACCGAGCGCTTCGCCGACGCCCGGCGGTCCGGCGACCTGCCCGGGACCGTCGAGCCGCGGGACGCGGCGCGCTATGTCCTCGCGCTCACCGAGGGGATCGCCGTCCAGGCCGCGTACGGCGCCTCCCGCGCCGATCTGGAACGGCTCGCGGAGCTGGCCCTGGTCCGGCTGCCCTGGGAACGGGAAACGGCGTAGGCGTTACGCCACCACCGGGCCGCGGCCCGGGGTGCCCGCCTCGTGGTCGAGGCGGGGGTCGGAGACCAGGACGGCCTGCTGGAGGCGCTGGAGTTTGGCGGAGGGCTCCAGTCCCAGTTCCTCGGTCATGGTCATGCGCAGCCGCTGGTAGACGCCGAGGGCGCGGGTGCGCTGGCCGGAACGGTGGAGGGCCAGCATGTACTGGCTGTGCAGGCCCTCGTGGAAGCGGTGTTCGACGACGAGCGAGGCGAGGTCGCTCAGCACTTCCAGGTGGCCGCCGAGCCGCAGCCGGGTCTCGATGCCGCGCTCGGTGACGGTGAGCCGGGACTGCTCCAGCCGGGCGACCTCGGCCTGGAGCGGGCGGCCGTGCGGGGCGACGTCGACCAGGGCGGGGCCCTGCCAGAGGGCGAGGGCCTGCCGGAAGGCGGCGTCGGCGGCGCGTTCGTCGCCGACCTCCAGGGCGCATTCGGCCTGGGCGACGAGGCCGCGGTAGTCGTGGACGTCGAGCTGGCCGGGGCGCAGGACTAACGCGTAGCCGCCGGGCCTGGTCTGGAGGACGTCACGGGTGACCGTGGCGGAGGACGTGCCGAGCACCTGGGCGAGCAGTTTGCGCAGGTGCAGGATGTACGTCTGGAGGGTGGTGAGCCCGGTGCGCGGCGGCTGGTCGCCCCACAGCTCGGCCATCAGCGACTGCACCGGCACCATGCGGCCGTCGCTGAGCAGCAGCAGGGACAGGACTTTGCGCGGTTTCATCGCGCTGGGGACTCCGGACAGAGCGCCGTGGCGCAGGGTCAGCGGTCCGAGAACGTTCGCACGCATGGGTGCCACCTCCTCGCACGTCATGTGCGGTACGCGCGGACAATCAGGTCGGCGGCCTTCTCGCAGATGGCCGTGGCATCGACGGCGGCGATCGGGCGGGTGCCGTACATCGACTGGTACAGGCCCTGCTGGACGACCAGGGCCACGAACTGCTGGGCGGCGGAGGCGGGGTCGGGGACGTCCAGCTCGCCCCGGTCGGTGCGGCGGCCGAGCATTTCGGCCAGGTACTTCACCATTTGCTGGGGCTCGCCCTCGGCGCAGGCCGGGCGCAGCGCGGGGTGGCGGGCGACTTCGGCGATGATCAGACGGCGCAGCGCGGAGGCGCGTTCGTCGAGGAGTACGTCGAGGACGCGGTGGCCGAAGGCGGTGAGTGCCGCGCGGACGTCCCTCTCGTCGTCCTCCGCGGAGGGGGTGCTGAGCGACGCGGGGGCGAAGCCCGCGGCGACCCGCTCCCGTTCGCCGTCGACGGCGGCGAGGAACAGCCGCTCCTTGTCGCCGAAGTGGTTGTAGACGGTCTGCTTGGAGACCCGCGCCTGGTCCGCGATGACGTCGACACCGGCCCGTGTGTAGCCCTCGCGCAGGAAGACGGCGACGGCCGCCTCCAATATCGCCTGGCGCTTGGCGGGCTGCGGGCCCGCCGGCCGTCCCGCGGCACCGCGCCGCGGACCGTTGTCCGTCCGCAACGGTCCAACCCCCTCGCTGTCAGCCGGTCTTGCCCTCGATGGACCTGTGAGTCTAGCCTTCCGTCACTGCGGTGGACTAGCCCGTCCAGTCCATTTAATTCACCATCGCGTACGCACCTTGAGGAGAAGCTCCATGAGCGCACCGGAGAACAGCGATGCCCTGCGTCACCTCACCCTCGCGCCGGAGGCGCAGAACCAGCTGTTCCTGGAGGCCCGTACGGCCAACACCTTCACCGACGAGCCGGTGACCGAGGAGCAGGTCCGCGCCATCTACGAGCTGACGAAGTACGCGCCCACCTCGATGAACCAGCAGCCGCTGCGCATCGTCATGGTGCGGTCGGAGGAGGCCCGCGGGCGGCTGGTGGCGCACATGACGGGGCGTAACCAGGAGAAGACGGCGAAGGCGCCGCTGGTGGCGGTCCTCGCCGCGGACCTGGACTTCCACGAGGAGCTGCCGCGGCTCGTGCCGTTCATGGAGAACCCGCAGGCCATCTTCGCGGACCCGGGCATGCGCGAGGGATCGGCGCGGTTCAACACCGCGCTCCAGGTGGGCTACTTCATCCTCGGCGTGCGCGCCGCCGGGCTGGCCGCCGGACCCATGATCGGCTTCGATGCCGCCGCCGTGTCGAAGGAGTTCTTCAGCGACGGCCGCCACCAGGCGGTCTGCGTCGTCAACATCGGCAAGCCGGGCCCGGACGCCTGGATGGGCCGACTGCCGCGGCTGGCGTACGACGAGGTCGTCACCACCGTCTGACCCCCGATCAGATCCCCCCACAGGCGGGCCGCCCGCCCTCGCGGCAACGAGGGCGGGCGGCCTGGGTCCGTGGGGAAGCGGTCGGCGTCAGCTTTCGATCAGCTCGTGGAACGCCACGGTGTCGAAGATGTCCTCCATCCTCGTCGCCTTGCCGTCCCGCATCGTCCACGAGTGGACGAAGTCCAGGGTCACGGTTCTGCCGCTGCGCGACGTCACGTCCCGGGTGCCGAACACCACGACCCGGTCGCCCTGCTCGATGAACTCCTCCGGCGCGAGCTTCATCCCGCCCAGCACGCTCGGGACGTGCGCCAGGAACTCCTTGATCCCCGCGTGCCCCAGCTTGGTGCCGCCGAGGCCGTACTTCGCCATCCCGGCCGGGTGGACCCACTCGACGTCCGGGTGCATGGCCGACAGGATCCCCTCGATGTCGCGGTCCCGGAATCCCGCGTAGGCGGCGCGGATCGTTTCGATGTTTCGTGATGCCACGGCTTTCATCTCTTCTCGCGTCTGGCCAGGCTTCTCAGGCGGCGTACTGCGGCTTGATGTGCTCGGGGTACAGGGCGTGGAGCGTGCGGCGTACGCCCTCGCGCCACGGCACCCGGCACGGGCCGGTGATCTCCCGGCGGCGCGCGGGGGCGAACTGGTACGTCTCCCTCGTCACCTCACTCGGTACGAGCCGCGCCTCGATCCCGCTCAGCTCCTCCAGGTACCGCACCAGATCGGTCATCCCGACCGGCTCGTCGCCGCCCCAGTTGACGAGGGTGGCGGGGGACGCGGCGGCCGCCCACAGCGCGGGCACCTGGGCGACCAGGTCGTCGGTGTGCAGCAGCGAGCACCAGTTCTGGCCCTCGACGGGCACCGGGATCGGCTCGCCCGCGAGCATCCGCTTGAAGTACAGCATCGGCACCCCGCCGTAGCCGCCCGGGCCGTACGCGATGTTGAGCCGGGCGATGGTGGTCGGCAGGTTCAGCACCCCGGCGAACGCGCGCGCCGCGCCCTCGGCGGCGATCTTGCCCACGGGGTAGCAGGGCAGCCAGTCGGCCACGCCGTCGATGGGGTCGTCCTCGGCGTACGGGTGGTCGAGGGTCTGCCGCTTGTAGAGCGCGCCGGTCGAGACGAACAGGAACGATTCGGCGGTGCGGCAGTGGGTCATCAGCCGTCCGGTGGCGATGGCGTTGACCTCGACGGCGGCGTTGTAGTCGCCGTCCTCGCCGCGCCGCACCGCCGAGTGGAAGACATGGGTGAAGTCGTCCGGCAGCCCCTCGTACCCCGACTCCCCCAGGTCGTTCATGTCCCAGCGGAAGGTGGTGATGCCGCGGGCGCGCAGCTCCTCCTCGACGCCGGGGGTGCCGAACCGGCCCAGGCACCACACCTCGTTGTGTGCCGCCAGCGCCTCCGCCACCGGCCGGGCGACCTGTCCGGTGGCGCCGGTGACCAGGATCTTCTTGCCTTCCACCGTGCTCTTCTCCTCTGTTGTGCCTGCCGTGCCGCGGTCCGCGGCGGCCCCGGTCATCCGTCGCCCAGCGCGCGGTCCAGCTCCTTGCGGAGGATGGCCTGGAAGGCCGCGACGTGCTGGGGACCCATGAGGGTGTAGTGCTCACCGGGTACGTCGATGTACCGGTTCGGCTCCGTGGTGTGCTCGTCCCACCTGCGGAGTTCGTTGTTCAGCCAGTCCTCCTTGGTGCCGCGCAGCGGGATGGCGTAGAAGACCGTCATGGACCGGGTGGTGCCGCTGGGCTGGTACGTACGGCCCAGTCCGGTGAGCCCGTGGGCCAGCTCCGCCCAGGCGGAGAACTTGTCCAGGTCCAGGTCGAGTTCGGCCAGCCGGCGCTGCGGGGCGATCTCCAGCAGATGCGCGAGCTGGTCCCGCCGGGGCAGGGCGCGCAGCTCGCCCGGGAGGTCGAGGGACTGCTTCTTGTTGATCAGGTCGAGGAAGAAGGCCAGGTTGGTGGCGGTCTCGACGAAGTCGAGTTCCTCCATGCGGTACTTGATGTGCGGCGGCAGGTTGAAGCTGCCGGTGAAGTCGACGCGCTCGCCTTCCGCCTCCAGCACCTTGGCGATCTCGAAGGCCACGGCGCCGCCGTACGAATACCCGGCGATCGCGTACGGGCCGTGCGGCTGCTTGGCGCGGATGGCCCGCACATAGCAGTCCACCATCTCCTGGAAGCTCTCGAACGGCTTCTCCCCCTCGTTGAACCCGCGGGCACGCAGCGCGTAGAACGGCCGGTCGCCGACGAAGTACTTGGCGAGGTTGACGAAGACCAGGACCTCGCCGACGCCCGGGTGCACACAGAACAGCGGGGTCTTCGCGCCGCCCGTCTGGAGCGGCACGATCGGGTCGTACGCGTCGGCGGCGGTCGCGCCGCCCCCGGTCAGCCGGGCGGCGAGCTGCCGCACCGAGGGCGCCGTGAGCACGGTGATGATCGGCAGATCCGCCACCCCGAGCCGCCGGGTGACCTGGTGCCGTAGCCGCAGGATGTCCAGTGAGGTGCCGCCGAGGTCGAAGAAGCTCGCCGTCGCGCTGATGCTCTCCGGGTCGGTGTCGAACATCTCGGCGTAGATCTCGGTGAGGACCCGTTCCGTCTCGCCCTCGGGCGGGGTGTAACCGCCCAGGCGCCGGGTGGTCAGCTCCGCCACCCGCTGGATGACGTCGTCGAAGCCGCCGGACTCCAGCCGCTTCCGCATCCGCCGGCGCAGCGTCTTGCCCAGGCTGGTCTTGGGGAACGCGTCCTTGGGCAGCGGCAGGATGAGGAACGGGCGGAAGCCCCAGTGGATCACCACGGTGGAGCGCACCGCGGTGATCAGGCGGTGCAGTCCCGGCTCGTCGTCGTCCGCGAGTTCGGGGTGGACCGCGATCACCAGCTGTTCGGTGTCGCTGCCCGGGCGGCGGGTGGGGAACGCCGCGACGTAGCCGCCCGCCACGCCGTCGAGCTGCTCCAGGGCGGCTTCCATCTCGTGGCTGAAGTAGTTGACGCCGTTGACGATGATGCTGTCCTTGCTGCGTCCGACGAGGGTCAGCCGACCGTCGTCGATGCGGCCGAGGTCGCCGCTGCGGAACCAGCCGTCGGGGGTGAAGGCCTCCTTGGTGGCGGCCTCGTCGCGGTAGTAGCCGCCGGTGATCATCGGCCCGCTGAGCTGGAGTTCCCCGACCTCGCCCGCGGGCAGCGGCCGGTGGTCGTCGTCGGCGATCCGGATGCTCAGCCCCTCGACGGGGGTGCCGAGGTTGGCGAACTCCTGGCCCACGTCGGTGACGGGAAAGGCACGGTTGTACACGGACCCGGCGCAGGTCTCGGTCATCCCGAAGGCGGGCCAGAGGGCGGAGGGCCGCAGGCCGTACGGAGCGTAGTGGGCGAGGAACGCCTCGCCGGTGGCGACGACGTTGGCCTCGCCGCCGCTCACGATATGCCGCAGTGAGCTCAGGTCGAGAGCTTCGCCGCCCGCCGATATCTCCTCGGACAGATCCCGCACCGATGCATTCAGCGGGCCGAGGAGGAAATTGGGAGTGAAGGTCATCGTGACCTTGTGACGGGAGATGATGCGGAGGAAATTCAGCGGCTCCTCAAGGACGACCGACGCTTCCGCATGCAATTGTTCGGCGCCGACGTACAGCGGCAGCATATGTGCTTCCAGTAGCGCGGCGACATGGTCGTAGGAAATCCAGTTGAAGGTGGTATCGGCATCCGTGAGCCGCTGCTTCCCGACCTTTCCCGCCATGGATGCGAGAAGGTTTCCATGGGTGAGCATGACCGCTTTGGAATTCCCGGTGGAACCGGAGGTCAGCACCAGCAGGGCAAGATCCTCCGGTGCCGCGAGGTGCACTTCGGGCGACGATCCGCCGTCGGCGGCGGGTGCGTCCTCCGCGTCCCGCAGGTGCTCCACCGTGGCCACGGCGAGCCCGGGCACGTCCGGCAGCTCGGCGCTCATCGCCTCGGTGGTGACCAGCAACGGACGATCCAGCAACTGGTTGACGTGGGAAAGTTGCGCGGACCAGCGGGCCGGGTCGCCGGGGATCGGCACCATCGGGCACGGCACGAACCCGCCCAGCAGACAGGCCCAGAGGACCGTCAGGAATTCCCGCTGACCGTCCAGCAGCAGGGCCACCGTGTCGCCCGGCCGCAGCCCGTGCCCGCGGAGCGGCGCGAGGAGTTGCAGCGAGGATTGCAGAAGTTCCGGATAGGACTGGCGTGTTGCGTCACGCCCCGCCTCGGCGGTTACGTAACGTACCCCGGAATCGGGGTGGTGATGCGCTGCCCGCAAGAGCAACTGGGCAACGGAGCGGAGATCCTGAGAATCGCTTGGTACCGAGTATTTCAAGGGTTGTGACGCCATTACCTTCACTGCCCTCTTCCTTCCCGATTTCTGAAGGCACGAAGGTAACAGCCTCGAACATTCGTACTCCATGACGCTCTACCAGTGCTCTAGTGATGCTCTAGCGGAAATCCCTGGAGCAGCATTGGCTCTGGCAACAGGCGATTTATGTCACACGGAAACCGTCGCCGCGCCCCACGCCGGATACATACGCGCGGTAATGCGCCCCGGACCCGGGGGTCCGCGCACGGCCCGTGAGGGCTTGACTCCAGCGATCCACGATATATCGTGTTTCCCATCAGACACGATATGTTGCGTGACCGCATCCAGCCAGGGAGGCCAGGGATGTCAGCCCGGTCAGAGTGGTCGTTCGGCGAACCACAGAAGCTCACCTTCGACGAGCCCGTCTCCACGCTCCACGTGCGCATCGTGGGCGGCACGGTCAACGTGGTCGGGACCGACGGCGGCCCGGCCCGGCTGGAGCTCTCCGAGATCGAGGGCCCACCGCTGAAGGTGGCCCTGGAGGACGGCACCCTGAGCGTCGCGTACGACGACCTCACCTGGAAGGGCCTGCTCACATGGCTCGACCGCAAGGGCTTCCACCGTACGGTCCATGTCACCCTCGCCGTACCCACCGGCACCACCGCCTCGATCGGGGTCGTCAACGCTTCCGCCGTCGCGTCCGGGCTGGACGGCCGTACGCATCTGCGCGGCGTATCGGGCGACGCCACCCTCGTCGGGCTGACCGGTCCGGTGCGTGCCGACACCGTCTCCGGCCGGGTCGCGGCCCAGGCCGTCACCGGGGATCTGCGCTTCAACTCCGTCTCCGGCGACCTCACCGTGATCGAGGGTTCGGGCCCGGTCGTCACGGCCGAATCCGTCAGCGGCAACATGGTGCTCGACCTCGCCCCCACCGCGGAGCGCGCGGACATAAGCCTCACCACCGTCTCCGGTGAGATCGCCATCCGGCTGCCGCACCCCGCGGACGCCCGGATCGAGGCCAACACCGCGACCGGGCCCGTCTCCAACGCGTTCGACGACCTGCGGGTCACCGGCCGGTGGGGCGCCAAGCGGATCACCGGGAACCTGGGCTCGGGCCGGGGCAGCCTCAAGGCCACCACCGTCTCCGGCGCGATAGCGCTGTTGCGCCGCCCGCCCGCCGACGACGGCGATGAGCCGCCAGGCGGCGCCACCGACAGCCCGGCCGACAGCACCGGCACCACCGGCGGCTCCCAGGGAAAGGTCCTCTGATGCCCCCCGTATTCGCCCACGGCCGACTCCGCCTGTACCTGCTCAAGCTGCTGGACGAGGCCCCACGCCACGGCTATGAGGTCATCCGGCTGCTGGAGGAGCGCTTCCAGGGGCTGTACGCGCCCTCCGCCGGCACCGTCTACCCGCGCCTGGCCAAGCTGGAGGCCGAAGGCCTGGTCACCCACACCACCGAAGGCGGCCGCAAGGTCTACTCCATCACCGATGCCGGACGCGCCGAACTCGCCGACCGCAGCGGTGAGCTGGCCGACCTGGAGCTGGAGATCCGCGAATCGGTGGCCGAACTCGCCGCCGAGATCCGCGAGGACGTACGCGGCTCCGCCGACGACCTGCGGCGGGAGATGCGGGAGGCCGCCCAGCAGGCCCGCACCTCCGGCACCGGCGAGGGCACACACGCCCCCTGGGAGGGCCCGTGGGACAACAGCGAGGGCTGGCGGCAGGCGAAGGAGGAGCTGCGGCGCGCGAAGGACGAGTGGAAGGAACAGGCCCGCCGCGCGAAGGAGGAGAGCCGCCGCGCCCGGCAGGACGCCCAGCGCGCCCGTAAGCAGGCCAAGGACGCCCAGGAATTCGCGATCGAAGAGGTCCAGCGGGTCGCCCGGCGCGTTCAGGAGCAGACCCAGGAGCACATCCGGGCGGGCGACTGGCAGCGGGCGGTGCGGGACGGGCTGTCCGAGGTGTCGCGCAGCATGAGCCGTATCTCCCGGCAGGGCATGTCCCCGTCGGGGTGGGCGGACCCGGACGAGGGAACGAAGACCACCGCCCCGCGCGCGGACGCACCGCAACCGGGGCCCGGCGCCGCCCCGCAGGACGCCACCGGCACCGCTGCCGACGGCACCGCCGAGGGTGGCGCGTCGGCCGAGCCCGCATGGGCCGGGGAGTTCACCCCGTCAGGCAACCCCGCCCGCGATCTGGACCGGCTGCTCGACCGCTTCCGCGACGACATCCGCGACACCGCCCGGGACCACGGGGTGACCGACGCCCACCTGGCCGACGCCCACCGTCAGCTGGCGGCGACGGCGGCCCGGATCACTCGTCTGCTGCGCGGCCCGGACAAGGAGTAGACCCGGGCGCGCACCCGGCGGCGCTTCACCCGCGGCGCTTCGTCCGGCCACGGGACGGAGCGCCGCAGTAGCCTCGCCGGTATGCGACTGGAGACCCTCGAGGCGCGGCGGCGCTTCGCCCGCGCCCGGGTGCTGCGGCTGGCCACCACCGACGAGGGCGGCCGACCGCATCTCGTGCCCGCCACCTTCGCGCTCACCGCCCCGGACGGCGCCGACGGCGTGGACACGGTGGTCACCGCCGTGGACCACAAGCCCAAGCGCCACCAGGACCTGAAGCGGCTGCGCAACATCCACACCAACCCGGCGGTCTCCCTCCTGGTCGACCACTACGACGAGGACTGGCGGCAGCTGTGGTGGGTGCGGGCCGACGGCCGGGCACGGATCGTCCCGGCCGATGCGGCGGCCGAACGGGCGGACCCGGTGCGGCGGCTGGTCGACAAGTACCCGCAGTACGCCGACCGGCCGCCGCGCGGCCCGGTGATCGCCATCGAGGTCACCCGGTGGTCGGGCTGGGCATTCACCGAGGAACAGCCGGACCGCTGATCAGCCGTCGCCTCCCTTGTCCCGGTCCCCCTCGTCTCAGCCGGCGTCCCCCTTGCCGTCCTCGTCGTCCTCCTGGTCGCGCGGACAGTCGAACGCATTCCTGGGTCCCCAGGTCTTCGCCTCGTCCCTGCTGTCGCGTATCCCGCATTCCAGCGCGATCTCCGGCGACCCGCCCCTGGTGTCGTGCAGGATCAGCAGCCGCTTGTTGACGGGCACCTTGGCGCCCTCGCCGTAGATCAGCGAACCGGTGGCCCCGCGCAGCCCCTCCGCTCCGCCCACCCCTCGCTCCAGCGCCGACTGCACTCCGCCCCGCCCGAAGGGCGCCGTGCCCGCGCTCTGGTACGCCGCGTTGATCCCCTCGGACAGCACACCGAGCGCGTCCGAGGCGAGCGGCACCCGGGCGTCGTTGCTCCACAGGTCGCTCCCGTAGGCGTCGTGGTACCTCCGGCGGAAGTCGTCGCCCTTCACATTGGGCGAGCTGCCCTTCGCCAGGGCCTGCGCCGCGTAGTACAGCCGGAGCCTGAGGTGCTTCTCGCTGGGGCGCTGCTGCTCGACCACCGCATTGTCGAGGTCGTTGCCGCCGAGCACGGTCGATTGGCCGTTGCAGCCGGTGCGACGGTCGAAGTCATCGAGAAAGTTCTCGAATTCATGGGCGCGGGCCGCCCAGTACACCACCGTGCGCGGTTCCTCCTTGAGCCTCCGGCATATGCTGTCGGCCATCTGGGAGGTATGGGAGACCCATTCGCCCCCTTGGCCTTTGCGTTTCGGGGGCGGCGCGGCGGAGGGACGCTGGACCGGATACCAGATGCGGTGGACGTCCTCGAATTCCTCCGCGAACCGGTCGCTCAGATTCGCGCTGTAGATGTCGGTCGGATCCCCGATCACCACCGCCTTCTTGGCGGGGGCACAGGTCCCGGGCGCGGTCTGCACGATATTGGCGTGCCGCGCGAAGTTCGCCGCGATGCGCGCCTCCCGGTGGTTGTCGGGGGCGACCTGGCGGTACATCGGCGAGCGCTGCATCTCCTCGGCCGTCGCGGCGGTGCCGATCATCGGCAGCCCGGCCCCGGCGAGGATGTTCCGGGCGCTCAGCGTGCCCGGGCGGCTCTGGCCGAGGCCGACCACGCCCAGGAACTGCTCACCGTTCCCGGCGCTCTCGGCCTCTGCGACCTCCTTCGCCAGTGCTCTGGCCGCCGCGGGCGCCCGGGTGAAGCGCTCGCCCGCGTCCATCAGGCGGACCTTCAGCCAGACCTTGCTGCTCTTCTGCTGATCCGCCTGTTCGTTGATCTCCTCCTGGGCCAGCGCGATGCCGCGCACCTCGGGGATGGCGCCGCTGTACTTGGCCTCGTCCCAGTCGCCCGCGGTCACCGGCACCCCCAGATAGCCGACCGTCCGGACCATGTCGCCGGAGCGGGCGGCCTTGTCGGCCCGCTTGTTCTGCCGGGTGATGGCGGCCACCGCTTCGTCGTAGACGGCCCGCGGACTCCGGTCCGGCGGGCGGCTCCGCCCGTCACCCTTGCCACCGGACGCGGACGCTGACGCGGTAGGGACCGGGGCCGCCGAAGTGCCGCTGCCCCCGAGGCAGGCGGTGTCGCTGCGCGCCGTCACCACGGCCACGCCATAGCCGCCGAGCAGCCCGAGCACGGTGACGCCCGCCACCGCCGCGACCGCGGCCTCCACCCGCGGCGCCGCGTCGGAACGGCTCCTGCCGACGGCGATCTCCGGATAGCGGCCGAGCCAGCGGGCCGCGTCCTCGTCGTCCGCATGCGGCTCGACGCCCACCCGGACCACCCGGGCGCCGCCCGCACCGGTGGTCCCGATCCAGGACTTCAGCGTGATGGCTGCTTCGGCGAAGGTCTCCGTGCGCTCCCGGCCCGGGCGCACCGCGGCCATCAGCATGACCCCGGTGCACCCCGTGTGCTCGACCGCCTGGGGGAACTGCTCCAGCAGCCGCCCGGTGTCGTCACCGATGGCCGGGGGCTGCGGGAAGACGAGGACCACACGATGGCGGCGACGCCGCCCCCACGGCGAGAGCCGGGGATGGCGGAAGGCCCGCTCCAGGTCGGCGAGCAGCGCCCGCAGCAGCACATCGACGATCGGCTCGCGCCGCGCGGCGCCGGGCGCGCCCACGGTCAGCCGACAGGCGTCGGCGAAGAATCCGGGCCCGCCCTCGGGCAGTTCGGCCCAGGTGCGGTACCAGCTGCCCTTGCGGGTCATCCGGCGGCCATGGCGCCGCCCGTACCACCAGCGCGGCAGCAGGCCGAACAGCGGTCGGCGCAGCCAGTACCAGGCGGTGCCCGGGATGCTCGGCGGCGGCTCCTCCCCACCGCTCACGGCCTGGAGGGCGCGCAGGAAGACCGAGCCGGCGCAGTGCGCCTCGTAGCTCCGGTTGCGCAACTCCATGGCCTGAGTGCCGGGCGGGCATCCGGCGAGGTCGGCCTCGACGATGCCGCACATCAGCCGGAACTGGGGCAGCCGCAGGCGGCCGAAGCCGCCGGGCCGGTTGCGCAGCAGCTCCTCCTCGATCTTCTGGAACGTCGCCCCCACGTGCTCCTGACGCGGGGCCTCGGCCTCGCCCGCCACCTGGGCGAACGGAACGCGGGCGCGGCCGCCCGCGCTGAAGCGCGCGCACAGGCCGTCCGCGATCCGCCCGGCCTCGGGCCCCTCGGTCAACTGGGTGAGCAGGATCTGCGGCGCCGGACCGCGGCGGCCCGGCGGCAGGGTGACGAGCTGTTCGAGCGCGTCGATCAGCAACTCGATTTTCGGCAAAGGCGGTACTGAAGCAGTCATGTGCATCCCCCCGGGCACGATTATCCGCGCCGACTTCGGAGAGCGCCAGACCCTTCACCGAGAGTGATTTCAATACATCGCTCTTGACCGTGAAAGATCGAACAAGGGTGCAATATCCGCCAAATATGACCGCCGGTCAGGCCAGCCGGCCCGCCAGACCTCCCAGCCCGCCAGACCTCCCAGCCCCTCAGCCCGTCACACCGTCAGCACGACCTTGCCGAACAGATCGCCGCCCGCCATCTTCTCGAACCCCTCGCGCGCCCGGTCCAATGGCAGCACCGAGTCGATCACCGGTCGCACCCCGCGCGCCGCGCAGAAGCTCAGCAGGTCCTCCAGCTCGTCCTTGGCCCCCATCGTCGACCCGACGACCTTCAGCTCCAGGAAGAAGATCCTGTTCAGCTCGGTGGCCTGCGGGTTGGGGCCGCTGGTGGCGCCCGAGATGACAAGCGTGCCGCCGGGCTTGAGGGACTTCACCGAATGCGACCAGGTCGCGGCGCCGACCGTCTCGATCACCGCGTCCACCCGCCGCGGCAGCCGCTCCCCCGGCTCGTACGCCCCCTCGGCGCCGAGTTCGACCGCGCGCTTGCGCTTGGCCTCGTCCCGGCTGGTGGCGATCATCCGCAGTCCGGCGGCGGCACCCAGCACGATCGCGGCGGTGGCCACGCCGCCGCCCGCGCCCTGCACCAGCACGCTGTCGCCGGGCCGTACGCCCGCGTTGGTGAACAGCATGCGGTAGGCGGTCAGCCAGGCCGTCGGGAGGCACGCGGCCTCCTCGAAGGACAGCTCCTTGGGCTTGGGCAGCAGATTCCAGGTGGGGACGGTGACCTTCTCCGCGAAGGTGCCCTGGTAGCGCTCGGTGAGGATGGTGCGGGGCTCATGCGGTCCGACGCCGTGACCGCTCTGGCCGATGACCGAGTGGAGGACGACCTCGTTGCCGTCCTCGTCGACCCCGGCGGCGTCACAGCCGAGGATCATCGGCAGCGACTCCTCGCCGAGTCCGACCCCGCGCAGCGACCACAGGTCGTGGTGGTTGAGCGAGGCGGCCTTGACGCTGACGGTCGTCCAGCCGGGGCGCGCCTCCGGCTCGGGGCGCTCGCCCAGTTCGAGGCCGCTGAGCGGCTGGTCGCGGTCGATACGTGCGGCGTAGGCAGCGAACATGATCCCGACCATAGGCCGCGACGGAAGACGACGGAACCACGCCGCGATGTGAGTCGCACCGCCCCGGGCACCGCTCCGGAGCCACACGGCGGGGCCGGGCCGCCCCATGGACGACCCGGCCCCGCGCGCCGGTCAGCGGTCGGCGGACCGTGTGGCTCAGCGGCGCGCCACGCCCTCCGCGCGGGCGGCGGCG